>JBKOYJ010000080.1:0-14722 GCA_046725345.1 Actinomycetota bacterium
CTGACGAGGGCGATCTCGACGGCCACTTCGAGTACTTCGTCGGGTCGTCGACGGCGGCTGCGGTGTCGGGTTACGCCGACATCACGGTGCCCGCCGGCTACGACGCGGGACTGCCAATCGGGATCACCTTCATCGGCGGCCGCTGGGCCGAGCCGAAGCTGCTCGGCCTTGCCTACGACTACGAGCAGGCGACGCACGTTCGTGTCCCGCCGCAGTTCATCTCGACGATCGGTGACGATCTGTTCCCCGGCGTCCCAAGCCCGCTGGCGCAGGCGCTGGCGCTGTCGCAGGATGCGACGCAGGGTCAGCGCGATCTCGTCGTGCGCTTCCGGTAGAGGCCACATCGCGGAGACAACGAAGCCCGGCCCATTCGCGCCGGGCTTCGTGCCTTGGCCGCCTCCTCCGCTGCTGTTCGCTACCCGCGCGGGGGGCCGGTGCGGCGCGTGCCACTGCGCCGTCCTCGGCGCGGCGGGCGGGGAGTCTCCGTGAGAATCCCGCGCATGGCCTTATACGTCGTCAACGAACGCGCAATCGCCCGCGCACGGCGCCTCATCACTGGACGCCAGTGCGTCCTAAACAGTGACTGGGGCGAGGTCCAGCCCAGAGCCGAAGCCGAGAACACGTTCCTCGCCACACACTCCTGGAGCGAGTACGCCGAATGGCATCTGGGCCTAACCGAGGGCGTATCGGAGGAGACGAAGGCGCGCTACGCGTTCGTTTACGGAGACTTCCGCCGCCTGCACCGCACTGGCCTGATTGCCTGCCACTACCGGGCGGCCGAGTGGCGGCACAAGGAGATTGAGCTCGCAGCTCACGATCTCTTGCAGCTGCTCGATAGAACCAGCGCTTGACGCCCTCACGGACGCCGCGCTCCCCGTTCGGCCGCCACGGCGAGGGCGGTCTCGTATTCGCCGGCGGTGATCCGAACGACGCCCCATTCGTGGTCGGCCTTCGCACCTCCGGCCGGGTCGATTTGCCCCAGCACGGCGTTGATCGGTACAGGCGGGTCCCATTCCTCGACCTGACCCACCAGGACTCCGCTCGCGGAATCGCCCGGGTACACCTGTGCCTCGGACGGTGTCCAGTCATGGACTGCCGAGGCGAGCTCCGCGCGACCGATGAGCTCCCGCACGGGTGCGCCCAGATAGATGAGGACGAGGTCCCCGGCGGCGAGCGCGTCGCCGTGCCGCTCGCCTGCGCCGACGCCCCACATCCTGACCCGCAGGAACCCAGCGGCCTGTTCGCGCAGCGCCGGCCCCTTCACCAAGTTGAAGAGGTAGTGCGCCACCCACGGAGCGTACCCCTGAGCGTTGCCGAGCCTTGCATGCAGCATCCGAGGAAGGGCATCGCTGCGGGGCCGAGCGTCCTGTCGTGCGAAAGCCCGCGCGGTCGCAGCGGGAACCTTGCCGGTTCGACTCCCGCCGTGTTTCTACCGACGGTCTTGTTCGACAAGCGCGGGACCGGGCTTTCCGATCGCGTCCCGATCTCCGAGCTGCCGACGCTCGAGGAGCGCATGGACGACGTCCGCGCGGTTATGGACGCCGCAGGCTCCGAGCGGGCGGCGATCTTCGGTATGCACGAAGGCACGGCCATGTCGGCGCTCTTCGCGGCCGCTCACCCGGAGCGAGTCTCGGCGCTCGTCGCGTTCGGCATGTTCGCTCGCAGACTCGCCGCCCCCGACTACCCGTGGGGCTGGACGGCCGAGCGGCGGCGCGAGTGGGTGGACGAGATCGAGCGGACGTGGGGCGGCGCCGTCGGGCTCGCGGCGGTCGCGCCGAGCGTCGCGGCCGACGAGGGGTTCGCACACTGGTGGTCGACTTACCTGCGCCTCGGGTCGAGCCCCGGCGCGGCGGTCGCGCTCGCGCGAATGAACTCCGAGATCGACATTCGGACGGTGCTTCCGGCCGTCCGCGTCCCGACGCTCCTGCTCCATCGGACCGGCGACCGGCGCGTCGCGGCGGACGAAGCGCGGTGGATCGCCAACCAGATCCCCGAGGCAACGCTCGTCGAGCTCGCCGGTGAAGACCATCTGCCCTGGACCGGCGAACAGGACGCCTTGCTCGACGAGGTGGAGGAGTTCCTGACGGGAGCGCGCACCGGGCCCGCCGTCGACGCGGTCTTGGCCACCGTGCTCTTCACCGACATCGTCGGCTCGACCGAGCATGCCGCTCGCATCGGCGACGCCGCGTGGCGCGACCTCGTCGAGCTCCACGATCGCGCCGTGCGCGTCGAGCTCGAGCGGTGGCGCGGGCGGGAGATCAGCACGTCTGGGGACGGTTTCCTGGTCGAGTTCGACGGTCCCGCTCGCGCGATTCGGTGCGCGGCGGCGATCATCGGGCGCGTGCGCTCGCTCGGGCTCGACGTCAGGGCGGGCGTGCACACCGGTGAGGTCGAGCGAACCGCCGGCACGCTTCGCGGAATCGCGGTGCACATCGGAGCGCGGGTCGCCGCGAAGGCGGCTTCCGGCGAAGTCCTCGTCTCGCAGACGGTGAAGGACCTCGTCGTGGGCTCGGGGCTGACGTTCGATGATCGCGGCGCGCACGAGCTCCGGGGCGTTCCCGGCTCCTGGCGGCTCTACGCCGCCGTTCCCTGAAGCCCGCGGCGGCGAGGTGGTCTTGACCCTGGGGGGCGCGACTTGCATCGTCGGGCCGCAAGCGCCACGAACGAGAGGAGCTCAGCTGCCTTCACCTACGTCTGAGCGGGCAGGAGTCGATGTACGTTGCTGGCGTGTCGGTTGTCATCGACCACGTTGGGATACGCGTTAGCGATCTTCCGTCGAGTCGGGCGATGTACGAAGCAGCACTCGGTCAACTCGGGTTCTTCGTGCTCGGTGAGGGAGAGTTCGAGGGCGATTCGTACGTCCTGTTCGGACGCGGAGACTCTGATGACTTCTCCCTGCACACCGTCGGTGGTGCACGAGGACGCGACAGGGTCACGACCGGGGCGCACACGCGTTCCGCGCCGACGATGCCGATGCGGTCCGGCGCTGGCACGAGGCCGCGGTCAGATACGGGGCGACGGACAACGGCGAGCCTGGAGTACGTCCTGAGTACAGCGGCAACTACTACGCCGCCTTTGTCCTCGACCGCGATGGCAACAACGTCGAAGCGGTCTATCACTCAATGGAATCGCTCGACTAAGGCCTCCGGTCCGATTCTTCCGGCCTCGACGCTCGGCGCTGTGGGGGCGGAAGCTGGAGCAGCTCGCACGCCCAGGCGAGCGCGGACTCCAGATCGCGGAGCCAGACCGCGCGCAGGACGGATGCGTGCTGAATCGACTCGTCCGCGGGCTGCGCTGCTTGGTAGGCATTAGCGCCGGCTAGGAGTGCCGCGTACGCGACCTCCTCTGGGAAGTCGACCGTCGGCGGCTTGCTCCCGCTCGAGCGGATGGAGAGGAGTGCATAGGCAAGGTCGAGTCGGCGGTCGCCGATCGTGGCTGAGGCCCAGTCGATCAAGACGGCGCCGCGATCGGTGTAGCAGACGTTGCCGGCCCACACGTCGTCGTGGAGGAAGTCGTCGCCCGAGAGCTTTGCCCGAGACTCCGCGGCGTCGAGGACCGGGTGCGCGGTCTCCAGCCAGTCGGCGGAGAACGATCCGTGCGCTAGGACGCGCTCCGGGTCTGCGGCGATCCGATGCCAGTACGTACCGAGCGGGCGGCCCTCGGGTCTCCTCCGGAGCCCGTGCGGGGGCGGCGTTGCCGCCAGCTGCAGAACCGTCCTGAGCAGGGCCTCACCACCGTCCGGATACGGCGGCGGCCAGAGGGCGCGGCTGAGATCCTCGAGGACGAGTACCGACCAGTCCTCGACCGTCGCTGCTCCGTTGAGCCTGGGCATGTAGGCAGCCGCGATCGACTCGAGGATGGACCCTTCACGCTCGATCTGCGCACGCGCACTCGGCTCAACGGCTGCCTTGACGAAAGCTCTGCGCCCATCCCGAAGCTCGACGAGCCACTTCTCCGCATGTGTGTGTCCCGCGACGACGTGGTGCCACGAAATTGGGCGTGCGTGAGTAGCCGTGGTGATAGCCGCGAGAACCGCTGCCGGGGGACGCACACCGTTGATCCTTGCTATTGATCTTCGACGCGGCAAGCGCCGGTTGCGGTTCCCGATCCGACACATGAGCCGACGGTCTTGACTGCTCCCGCGGCGCCGGTGCATCGTCGTCGGCAACTGTCAGGGAGAGGAGCAGACATGAGCAGGACGACCGTCGTCGCCCTCGCGGCTGTCGCCGCGACTAGCATCGCCCTCGGGTTCGGCGCGGCGTACGCCTTCGGAGGCCGGAGCGTCAAGCCGCAGAAGCACACGCTCTGGGCCGTCGTCAACTCCGACGGCACATTCGCGCGCCACAGCAAGGACATCATCGGCGTGCAGTACGTGACGGCTGGGCAGTACCGCGTGCTCGCGAAGGGCGACGTGCGCAACTGCGCGTACCTCGTCACGACGGGGGATGACGCGCGAGGCATTCCACCGCGGACGTACGGCGACGCCGCACAGCACCTCTTCGACGTCCGGGGGGTCTTCGTAGAGACGTACAACGCGGACGCGGTACGAACCGACAGCGACTTCTACCTCGCGATCCTCTGCTAGTCCGAACATGACGCTGCCATCGGCGCTTCGCTCTGCCTAATAGGTCGCCGGTCGCTTCTCGAGCCCGGCTCTCTCCCGCCGGAAGGGAGGTCGTATGCTCGCGCGCGACCCGAGGGGAGAGTGAGAGGGAGGCAACCATGTCCGAGCCGTTTGTCTACATCGGCACCGTCAGGATCATGGAGGGCAAGTTCGAGGAATTCGAGCGCACCGCGCGGGAAATAGCGGAAACCGTCAAGGAGCACCAACCGCGAATAATCGCCTTCCACTGGTTTGCCAACGAGGACGGAACCGAGGCGACAGTCGTCCAGCTGCATCCTGATACGGCGTCTATGGACTTCCTCATGCAAGTGCTCTGGGAGAAGTTGAGCGAGCACGTGGCCAGGGCCCTCGGGCCCGAGCTGATGGAGGTCACGCGCTCCGAGTACTGCGGGATAACCAGCGAAAGTGCCCTGGAAATGGATCGGGGGATCCCGGGGCTCGCCGTCGACATCAAGCCCGTGCACGTCGCCGGGTTCACTCGGACTACGACCGGTTGAGCGGTACTCTCACCGGCGCCGTGCCGCGCCTCGTCGCCGTACTGCTCGCCGTCGTTGCGCTTGTCGGATCCTTGGCACTCGAGGCTTCGCAGGCCAAGGTCGAGCGGTATCGCGCGGCGATCGAGCCGCTGCCGGCGCCGGTTCGCGCCCAGCTGACTGCCGGTGGCTTCTGGAGGCAGAGCTGCCCCGTGTCGCTCGGCCAGCTTCGACTGCTGACGGTTTCGCATTGGGGGTTCGACGGCGAGGTGCACACCGGTGAGCTGGTGGTCAACCGCGACGTTGCGGCCTCCCTCGTCCCGGTGTTCCGACGGCTCTACCGCTTGCGCTTTCCGATCAGGCACATGCGCTTCGCCGACATGTACGGACCCAAGCGCGTTCGCCCCGCTGACGGGGACGTGACGGGGTCCTTCCACTGCCGACAGGCCGTGCCCTCTCCTTGCACCGGCGGGTCGGGCACCGGCACGTGGTCGAACCACGCGTACGGGCACGCCATCGACGTCAATCCCGTCGAGAACCCGTACGTCGGTTGCGGCGCCACGCGTGACCGGACGAGCGCGCGATACATCGATCGCTCGCGGCTGCGCAAGGGAATGGTGACGGCGACGGTCGTGGGCGCTTTCCGTTCGATCGGGTGGGGCTGGGGCGGTGCCTGGACCGGTCGAACGAAGGACTACATGCACTTCTCCACCAACGGGCACTAACCAGCCGAGCCGCCGATCTCTCCCCGGCTGGGAGCCAGCTCTGCGGGCGCGCGTTTGACCGCTTCCACGACGAGCGCGACGGCGATCAACGATGCGAGCGCGCCGATCTGCGCTGCCGCAGCTACCTCGGTGCCGAGCGGAATCGTTGCGAGCGCCGCCGCGGACGCCGCGAGCCTCGCGTGGCTTCTCGGAATGGCCAGCGTCCGCCGGAACCCCACATCGCAGGCGACGAAGAGCGCAGCGCCGACCGCGAGCTCGACTGCGATCCAGGTCTCGAGGCCGTCGTACGGCTCGCCGATCGCCTTCTTCAGGCCGGCCGCGACAGCGACCACGCCGAGGAGAAGCCCGTAGTGCCAGTAGCCGAACGCGGTCAGCGCGAGCTGCGGCCTGCGCTCGGGCGGGGCCTCGTCCATCGCGCGTTCGACGGCCTCTTCGTCGCTGAAGTAGACCCACCAAAGCGACGCGCTGAGCGCGAGTGAGAGCAGCGCGACGACCACGAGGGCTGCATCGAGCTCGAGGCCGGCCGCCCCGGCCCCGACGACCACAATCGACTCGCCGAGCGCGACGATCACGACGAGGCCGTGCCGCTCGACGAAGTGGGAGACGGAGACAACGAAGCCCTCGACCGTCGTCAGCCACGGCGTCACCCAGAGGAGCACGCCCGTGAGCGCCCACAGGATCTCCTGCGCGTCGCCGCCGAGCGCCCCGCCCGCTACCACGAGAGCCACCGCGAGGAGGTTGAACGGCACGATCCGCAGAATCGCGCGCACTTCCGAGACCGTCGCCCCGCGCACGTACATCCCGGCGTGGAGGAGGATCACGACCAGGTAGCCGAGGCCGAACGCGAGCCCGTCGCCGTGATAGGCGTCGGGGACCGCGAGCGCGATGACGAGGAATCCGCCCATCCCTCCGATCAGTAGGAGCCGGTAGCGGAGGCGGTCGGTGGCGATCGCGTTCGTCAGCCACGCGTAGCCGTCGTACATCCACCAGATCAGCAGGAGCATCACCACGACCTGGACGATCGCCTCGGCGTTGGCACCCTTGACGAGCACGCTCGTGAGCTGCGTGATGGTGAAGACGAAGACCAGGTCGAAGAAGAGCTCGAGCGTCGAGACGCGCGCGCGAGGCTCGGATGACGCGGACACGCCCGCAATCATCCGCGCCCGCAGATGTGGCGCGCCACTATGAGGGGGCGCACTGACCCTGGAGCTTGCGGTGTTGGGTGTGCGCGAAGAACGACGTGTTGTCGGAGCACTTCAGGTTGTCGCGGACCGCGTTCTCGAGCCCGGCTCTAACGGAACGAGGCTTGGCACGCCTTTTCAGTCGCCTTCGTCGCACGCGAGCACGTCGCCGAGCGCGTCGACGAACGCCCAGACGAGCACGACGACTCCGACGCTGAGGACTGCCAGCCCGAAGCGGCCGAGCCGTGCCGCGCTTCCGCCGGCGCGAAGCGCTCGCACGTCGAGGATGAAGGCGACGACGAGGACGGTCAGAACGGCGAACTGCGTGAGGTTGATCGCCCTCGCCTCGTTCTCGGACGCCTCGAAGCATTCCGCCACGAAGGACTGCGTCACCCGAATGGACACCGCGTAGGCGAGCAGCAGAATCGACAGCGCCAGGCCGACCCGGCCGCCGGATTGCCCGCGCCGCCTCACGTCACCGAGCGGGTGAGGAGCGTCTCGAGCGAGAGCCTGAACCGCTGTAGCGCTCCCGGCTGCTCGAACGCGGGCACCCCCTCGACGAACGATCGCGCGATCACGAGGCAGCACACGCGCTCGTGCGAGAGCGCAAGTGCCTCGTGCGGCAGAGCGCTCGCCGTCGCGCTCGCTGACGCGATCGCGGCGGCGTCCTCGGCCGTCGCCGCTTCTCCGAGGAAGACCGTGAGCTGTTGGCTCGGTGCTAGCGCCGCGTGAATCACGACGCAGCCCGCGAGCGGCGCCGCGGGCCGGCCGCCTCCGAGCCACACGGTTGGCAGGTCGCTTCCCACGCCGATGCTCGTCACGCGATAGACGTCGGCTGCGAGGACTCCCGCGACAGAGAGCGCGACCGCCGTCAGATCGACGGTCGGTCGAAAAGGGTGGCCCCAGTCCTCGAAGAGGACCATGCCGTCCGCGGTCTCGACCTCCCGGAATCCCCATGGCCGAAGGCTCGTCGCAGGCTCGCGCGCGAAGCGGCGGAGGATCTCTGCGACCGTCGCCTCCGCCCCCTCGGCCGCCTCGAGGAACGGCGATCGCGGATCCCCTTCGCGCCCGAGCGCATACGAGAGGAGCGCGGCGGCGACCGTGACGTCGCGCCAGTCCACGCGCTGCGCATCGGTTGCCGTCAGCGCCACCACGCCCTCTCGTGCTGAGGCCGGGTTGCCCCGCAACGCAGCGAGCGCGGAGCGCCGTGTGAAGGTCAGCAGCGTGTAGAAGTCGTCCGTCGTCAGGCTCGCGCGCACGCTCGTCTGCCGATCGGCGAGCAGCGCCTCGTACTCGCTCACGAACTCCCGTACCTGCTCGTCGACGGCGCTGTCGGCGAACGCGTGGAGGGCGAAGTCGCCGTTCGCAGCGTCGTACGCCTCCCGTGCAGAGCCGACGTCACGATTCGTGGCGCATCCCGGCGATCGCCTGGGCGTAGATCTCAGCCGCCTCGCGCACGCGAGAAGCCGCAACCGCGTCGATGCCGAGAATCTCCGGGCCGCCGAAGTCGCTGGATGACGGCCCGCACATCACGGTCGGGACGCCCAGCGAGCACGGGTAGCCGGCGTCGAACGTGTCCTGCCGGTAGACGGTCTCGAGGCGTCGGCCGAGCGCGCGCTCGGCGCCCGACTGGAGCGCCTGCACGACCGTGGCCGATTCGTCGACGAGCGCGGGCAGCATCCACGCGCCCTTGCGCACGGCGACGTCCAGGTCGCCGAGCCGGTCGGCGATCTGCGCGACGGCCTCGTCCGGGCCGTCCCCCGGGAGGAGGCGCCGGTCGAGCACGAGCTCGCAGCGGTCCGGGATCGTGTGGGGGACGACCGGCTCGCAGACGAGCTTGTACGGCACGAGCGTGCGAGGGCCGAGCTGCGGATGCTCGTCCCCGGCGAGCTGCAGTCGCTCGAGCCGCGTGAGGATCTCGCCAACGATCGGGATCGGGTTCGAGCCTCGCTCCGGCGCGCTCGAGTGCGTCGCGCGGCCCTTCACTTCGACGACGATGTCGACGCGGCCGCGGTTACCGAGGGTGATGCGGTTCTCGGTTCCCATCGTGAGCACCGCGCCCGCCGGCAAGGGGTCGAGTCCGCGGAGCAGGCTCTCGACGCTGCGGTGGCTCGAGCTGCCTTCCGAGCAGACGGCGAGGACGACCGATCCGTCGAGCTCGGTGCCACGCTCGCGCAGCGACCGAACGGCCGCGCACGTTGCCGCGAGGCCGGCCTTCCCCTGGCTCGCTCCGAGGCCTACCCAGAGCTCCTCGCCGTCGGAGGACAGCTGCCGAGGGCTGAGCGGATCCGCCATCTCGTTTCCGTGGTGGATGGAGGGATAGCCGACGAACAGCAGCTCTCGCCCGGTCAGCGCGCCGAAGCGAGCGACGGCGTTGTTGAGCCCGTCGATCTCGACTTCGGCTCCGAGCTCCTCCAGCACGGGCCGCGCCACGTCGTGCACGAACCCGGCGATTCGCAGGTCGTGCGGGTCGAGCCGCGTCTCGCCCATCCGCACGGACGTGTCTGCCGCGACGAAACTCGCGAACGTCTCCCAGAGGTAGTCGCTCACCGAAGGCGCGGGATGATGGAGCGGCCGAACAGCTCGAGGAGGGCGTCGGGGAGCGTGTACGAGCCGAAGTGCCGGATGTAGAAGCTCCGTGCGCCGTGCTCGACCGCCTCGCGCAGGCGTTCGGCGCAGGCGTCCGCGGTCCCCACGAGGCAGAACGCCTCCGCGTACCGCGCGGCCATGTCGTCGGAGACCCAGCGACCGGCGATCTCGACAGCGGCATCCCAGTCCTCGGCGTGCGACATGTCCGGATAGATCCCGCCGGCCCCGGCCGGCACGTCGAGCTCGATCCCCGCGGCCCGGAGGATCTCAGCCCCGCCGGTCTGCCCGATCGCGACCACGTAGGGCTTCACCGCGCGCACGGCTTCCAGCTCGTCGTCGGCGATGTGGCAGAGCGTGCCGAAGCAGACGTCGACGCCCTCGGGCCGGCGGCCGCCCCGGCGCGCGCCGTCGCCGATCTGCTCGACCGTCCGTGCGATCAGCGACGGGGAGAGGCCGCGGACGACGATAACGCCGTCCGCGATCTCACCGGCGAGAGCGAGCGCCTTCGGCGCAGTCGCCGCCATATAGAGCGGCACCGGCGTCGAGGCAGGTCGTCTCAGGCGCATCGGCCGACCGTCGAACTCCGCCGACCCGCCCGCGAGGAGCGCTCGAATCAGCGCGAGCTGCTCTCTCATGCGGCCAAGCCGCGTGGGCCGCAGGCCGAGCGTCTTGATCGCGCTGTCGCCCGTGCCGAGGCCGAGAATCGTCCGCCCCGGCGCGAGCTCCTCGATCGTCGCCGCTGCGGCTGCCGTGACCGAGGCGTGACGCGTCTCCACGTTCGTCACACAGGTCCCGAGCGCGATCGTGCTCGTCGATGCGGCTGCGACCGCCATCGTCGCCCAGACGTCCCGCCACAGGAACTGCGAGTCGGGGATCCACGCGACGTCGAAGCCCGCCGTCTCGGCTGCGCCCACGCAGCGGGCGATTTCCGTCGCGCTCGCGCATGGGGGAATTCGAAGCCCGAAGCGAACCCCGGCGGACATGGCCCGGATTCTTCGCCAATTGGAGTCCGCTCGGCGCCAGTAGGCTGGCGCGGGTGCGCCCGCTGATCGCGATCACCGCAGGGACGGAGCGCGCCGAGTGGGGCGTCTGGCGCGCGCCCGCCGTTCTCGTGCCCCTCGCCTACGTTCGCGCGGTCGAGCGCGCGGGCGGGCGGCCGCTCGTCGTGCCCGCTCAGGACGACGCCGTCGAGGAGACGCTCGATGCCGTCCACGGCGTCGTGCTCACCGGGGGCGCCGACATCGATCCCGATCACTACGGCGCTCGGCCCCATCCCGAGACGGCTCCAGACGACCCGACGCGCGATCGCTTCGAGCTCGCGCTCGTCCGCGCCGCGCTCGCGCGCGATATGCCCGTCCTCGCCGTCTGCCGCGGCTCGCAGGTGCTCAACGTCGCGCGCGGCGGAGACCTCGTCCAGCACCTGCCGGAGATCGTCGGCTCCGAGCGGCACAAGCATCAGCCGGGCGCGTTCGCAGAGCACGACGTCGACCTCCGTCCCGGTAGCCGGCTCGCCGCGGCCCTGGGCGAGCGGGCGCCGGTGAAGTCACATCACCATCAGGCGTTCGGGCGCATCGGCGAGGGGCTCGAGGAGGCGGCGTGGGCGGCGGAGGACGGCACGATCGAGGGGCTCGAGGATCCGGGCGCGCGCTTCACGGTCGGCGTGCTGTGGCATCCCGAGGAGGGCGAGGACTTCTCGCTGTTCGCGCGGCTCGTCGACGAGGCCGCCGCCTACCGAGACGAGCGCGCCGGCTGACCGACCGGTCAGGCCCCGACGACCTGCACGATCCAGCGCCGGTCGCGCTCGCGGTCGAGCTCGAGGAAGAGCACGCGCTGCCATGTGCCGAGGCACAGCTCGCCGTCGCGGATCGGAATCGACTCGCCCGCCGGTCCCAGCAGCATCGACATGCAGTGGGAGTGGCCGTTCCCGAAGTCCATGTCCTCCGGACAGATGTTCTCGGTGCGGCGGTCCCAGTCGTCGTGCGCGTAGTAGTGCTCGCTCGGGACGAGGCGCCTGAGCAGCTCGGCGAAGTCCTCGAGGAACCCCTGCTCGAACTCGTTCACGCGCACCGAGCAAGTCGTGTGCGGCGAGTAGACGCAGGCGATGCCGTCCTGCACGCCGCTCTCGCGGACGCTCTCGGCGACATCCTCGGTGATGTCCATCACGTGGAGGCCTCCGGCGGTGCGGACGTGCCGCTCCTGCTGGAATGCCTTCATCGCGGAGTCCTCGGAGGGCGCACGGAACCGCGCCGGAGTGTACCGCCGCCCCTCGTGCAGAAACCGGGGAACCGCTGGGTTACTCTGAGGTCGCCGGGGCCCGTAGCTCAGCCCGGTTAGAGCGGCGGACTCATAATCCGCGGGACCCAGGTTCGAATCCTGGCGGGCCCAATGCGCACCGCATGGTTGAGCGGACTTGGCTCAACCATGGGTGACGGGCGCGTCGCGGATGCCAGAAATGCGCGCCCGTGCCTACCTGGGTGCCTACCTCGGAAATCACGTAACGAGGCAACGCGAGCCGCTCGATCTCCTCGCGTAGCTCGTCGAGGCGCTTAGAGACCCAGGATCGCGAGGTCCCGAGCTCTCTTGCTACTTCGCTCGGCGAGTATCCCTGCGCCACGCCTCCAGCCGATCAAGCGCGCTGTCGCCTGCCCTTGCTCCGACAGCATCGTCGAGTCTGGGGGCGTCGAGCGAAACGAGCTCGGGCCGGGGGCGCTCGTAGACGCGGCCCCTGAATCTCCAAACCGTCCTTCCGTCGCGCTGTCGCTTGTAGTCGACAACGCGCCGCCGCAGGGTTGTGCCGGCCCAGGTGGAGAAGCTGACGGCGCCGGGCCGATAGCGGGTGCTGAGGAGCCAGCACTCGGCGGTGAGGTGCGCACAGAGATCCTCCTCTTCGTGCCACGGAAGGCCGTGGCGGCGGCGAAGTCGTGGGCTATCGAGGAGCAGCAGGCCTCGGCATCCCGTACGTCATAGAGGGCGAGCGGCTCCCGCGCCACGGCGAGAACGGTAAGACGGCGGCGGTCGAACCACCTGCAAATCGCGCGGTTCTGCGTTGTAGCCGAACAACAGACGCAACGGATGTCCACGACTGTCACCGAACGCCGCGCGCTCACGCTCCCCGAAGTTGCCGAGGCCCTGCACTTCTCCGAGCGCACCGTCCGCAGATTGATCGCGAGTGGTCGCCTCCGCGCCGTGCAGCCGGCAGGAGAGGGCGGCGCGATCCGCGTTCCGCGTGAGGAGCTCGGGCGCCTGCTCAGGCCGACGAGAAACCGACGCCGAGGAGGCCGTCTGATGCCACGCCGTCCGCAGCGAGCCGCCGAGCGCCGAGGAGGCTGCCCAAGCCAAGATGGCGGACGACGTCCGCCGCGAACCCACCTGTTGCGTGAACTTGCACGAGGTTGGCTGCGGTGGGGTATCCAGCTTGCCGCTCCAACAGGTCCACTTCCCCCCGACATCTCGCCGGGGACCTTGAATGTTCGCGAGCGCCGATTTAAGGTCGGCTGCGCGGCCGATTTAAGGTCGGCTGCGCGGCCGAGCGCCCTGGTGGGGCCCTCGAAGGCCAAGCCACACGAGGAGGGGATTGTGAACTTCCGCGCCAAGGTCTTCGCCGCGGCCATCGCTGCAACCGCGCTGGTCGCCGCCGGGACCGCCGCATCCGCGTTCGGCAAGGTGCCGCCCGCTCCGTCGAGCCAGGCGGACGCCTTCGGCTTCGCGGTCATCTCCGACGGCGTCACCCCCGTGATCGGGGTCGTCTTCGCCAGTTTCGAGAAGGGCAGCGAGGCGTACCACGGGAACGACGAGACGACGGTGATCAACTTCACGCTCCCGGAGGGAGTGACGATCACTTTCGAGCCCGACGAATGCGGCTCCCTCGGTGTCGGCGGGTTCTGCCTGCAGTACGAGAGCGACTGCGAGCCGTCCGGCGACCCGGTTGTGACCGTCGAGGGCAACACGGTGGAGTTCCGGCTCGCCTGCGAGCCGGGTGAGAGCATCTTCTTGGCGGCGCTCGTCGACTCGCTGCTGCCCGAAGGGACCTACGACGTGAGCGTCGAGTTCAAAGTCGGCGTCCTCCGTCGGACGCACGACGCTCCGAACATGTGGCAGATCAAGCTGCCGGACGTCTTCGGGGTGTCGGGCGACTAGGCGTCCTTCACGTCCGCGGCGCGCGCCGACCTCTTGCGGCCGGCGCGCGCCACGAGACCCCGCAAGGTCAAAAGGGCGGGGTTGAAGCAGGGAGTGGCTCACCGAGACGACCAGCGGAGTTTTCTTCGCCGATGTCAGGCGGGAGGTACCCAGGTGGGCGGATCACCGGTAGCCGCCCCCGTCAACGTGTTGCGTCGCCTGTTCCCGGCTCTCGTATTGCAACTGCGACAGCGGGTCGCCGCATTCGTCTCCACCATTTCGCCGCCGTGCTGCAGGGGCACGAGGTAGTCGAGTCTCGCTCACGAGCGGATTGCTGCCAATCCTCCATATGTCACGGGTCGAGTCTCAGCGCAAGGATGATCTCGCCGTTTTCGTCCAGTTCGCCGGTGGGAGTGAAGCCGATGCGCCGATAGAACGGCTCGGGCCCATCGTCTCCCGGAATACAGCTCGTCAGCAGTTCGGCCGCTCCATTGGCTCGCACGACGTCCGTGACGAGTCTGACCACGTCGCGGCCGTAGCCGCGACGTTGGTGTCGCTCGTCGATCAGCAGCTTCCATAGAAACCAAGGCCCAATGATCCGCGGCGGGTCCGGTGTGACGTTCCAGCTGAGCATGACGAATCCGACCGGCTGATCGCCGGCATAGATCGCCCGATACCAGGGCTTGCCTTCCGGGATCTCTTCGGCGTCCCTAAGCGCTCCGGCCACCGTGCCGACGAACCGCTCCTGAGGCGACGCGACAGTTAGGGCGAGAACCGCGTGCCGATTCTCGTCGGTGACCTCACGAAGCGTAAGGACCGCCAGGCCGGGAGAGTAGCCATCCGCGCGCGCCGAGGCTCCCGCGCCGGCACCACCCTCCACCGCCCTCGGAGTTCGAGGGGGGTCGCAGAGGTGTGTGGAGTGCCTGCATGAGCCGCCAGTCACCACCTCTACGGCGAATCGCTGATTCGGCGCGTATTCGGTCATTCGTGACCGCACGCGCTCGCGCGGTGCCT
>JBKOYJ010000081.1:0-39164 GCA_046725345.1 Actinomycetota bacterium
CGGGAAACTTGACGTCCGGCCCGAGGTACACATAGGCGAGGCGCTGGAGCAGCTCGGGCGCGCCGCCCTCCTCGACGCGGGCGCGGCCGTGGACGACGAGGTACTCCTTCAGCCCCGGCGGATGGATCCGCGTCCCTTCGAACGAGACCGTCACCCGCGGATCGCGGCGAACGTTGCGGAGCTTCTGCTGGCCGCCCGCGAGATGCCCCGATACGAGCTCGTCGTCCTCGATCCCGACCCACACACAGCTGATCTGAGGCGACCCATCCCGGTTCAGGGTCACCAGGTGCCCGAGTGCGCCAGACTCGATCAGCTCGCGCGCGCTCGCCGGTAGCACCCGGCAACTGTAGTCCGGGGCGGAGGCGGAGTCCCTCCGCAGGCACGCGTTAGGATCGACCGACGTATTGGCCAGCCAGGAAGGAGCACGATGACCGTGATCGACCGCATCGACGCGGCCCGGCGCGAGCGGGACGTTCTGCGGCACCCCTTCTACGTACGGTGGGCGCAGGGGAAACTGAGCCGCCGAGAGCTCGCCGACTATGCCGGCGAGTACCGGAACGCGGTCGAGGCGCTGGCAGTCGCCGCCGAGCAGGCTGCACCGCTCGCAGGATCGCCGCACGCCGACGAGGAGCGCGCGCATGTCACGCTCTGGGACGACTTCGCCCAGGCAGTCGGCGCAGACTCGGGAGGCGGCGCGCCGCGCGACGAGACCAAGCGCTGCGTCGCCGCGTGGACTGCGGCCGGCGATCCGCTCGACGCGGTCGCGGTCCTGTACGCGATCGAGGCGGGCCAGCCGGAAGTTTCGCGGACGAAGCTGGCAGGGCTCGTGGAGCACTACGGGTTCGAGCCAGGCACGCGCGCGACGGCGTACTTCGAGCTCCACGCCGTGCGCGACCGGAAGCACGCAGAGGAGTCGCGGGCGCTGCTGGAGCGCCACGCCCGACCCGAGGACGGCGATTGTCTCGTCGCGGTCGCGGACGCCGCGCTCGCCGGCAACTGGACGCTGCTCGACGGCGTGCCGGCAGCCCCGTAGGACCGGCCGCCGGCCCGGATAGGCCTCCCGGGCCATTGACATCGTCGAGATCGCGGCTACGGTCGCCCCCGGGTGTCGGAGCCGCTCTCCTCGCCGACGATTCCGCGCACCGCCGAGGAGGCTGCGCGTGGGCGTCTCCGCACGCTCGCGGCCGTCGGCGGGGCGCTGCTCGCGCTGGTCCCAATCGGCTGGCTCGCGAAGGTCTGGTACGACAGCCGGCTCCCGGCGAGCTACGGCGCGATGGACTTCGGCAAGGCCGACTACGGCGAGGGGCCGGTCGTCGCACACCATCATCACGCGGCGGGACAGGTGAGCGTCACCGACCTGGTCGGCCCCGCCGGCACTCCGGATTACCGCGTCACGCTGACGGCGCGCGAGGCACGCGTCCGGCTCACCTCCGGGCGAACCGTCGAGGCGCTCACATTCGACGGCCGCGTTCCGGCGCCCGAGCTCCGCGTCCGGCAGCACGACCTCGTCGAGGTGACCCTCGTCAACCGGGACGTCGAAGACGGCGTCTCGATCCACTGGCACGGCGTGGACGTCGCGAACGGCGAGGACGGCGTCTCCGGCGTGACGCAGAACGCCGTCATGCCGGGCGAACGCCACGTCTACCGCTTCCGCGCCGACCAGGCGGGGACGTACTGGTACCACTCGCACCAGCAGTCCGCGAAGCAGGTTCGCCGCGGTCTCTACGGGGCGCTCGTCGTGCTGCCGGAACAGCCGCTCGCGGCCGGCACGGTCGACTTGACCGCCGTCGCCCACAACTTCGACGGAGCCGACGTGCTGAACGCGGTAGACACGCTCCAGCGGCGCGCGCTCGGCCCGGGTACGCCGGTCCGCCTCCGGCTGGTGAACAGCGACAACGTCCCGAGACGCTTCACGCTCGCCGGCACCCCGTTCCGCGTCGTCGCCATCGACGGAACCGACCTGAACGCACCGCCTGCGATCCGGCGGCAGACGCTCTCCGTCGCGGCGGGCGGCCGCTACGACCTCGGGTTCACCATGCCGTCGACGCCCGTCGAGCTCGACCTCGACCGCACGCCGGCCGGGATCGCGTTCAGCCCCGACGGACGCCGCCGCGTCGGCCGCGTCGACTTTCCGGCCGTGTTCGACCCGGCGTCCTACGGACGACCGGCGGGCGCGCCGGCCCGCGTGTTCGACCATCCCGACCGCAACTTCAACCTCGACATCGGGCGGCGGCCGGGCTTCCTCGACGGCCGCCCCGGCCTACACTGGACGCTCAACGGCGGCATCTACCCGCACGTCCCGACGTTCGTCGTGCAGCGTGGAGACGTGGTGCGGATCCGGATCCACAACGGCACGCCCGCCGTCCACCCGATGCACCTGCACGGCCAGCATGTGCTCGTCCTGACGCGTGACGACGTGCCTGTGAAGGGCAGCCCATGGTGGGTCGACACGCTCGACGTGAAGCCACACGAGACCTACGAGGTCGGCTTCCGCGCGAGCAACCCCGGCCTCTGGATGCTCCACTGCCACAACCTCAAGCACGCGGCCCGCGGGTTGACGATGCACGTCGCCTACGCCGGCGTCACGACCCCGTTCCGCATCGGCGACAAGCCGCGGAACCATCCCGAGTAGCAGATCAGATCAGGCGCCGCTCGAGGTAGGCGGCGAGCCGCGTGAGCGGGAACGAGATCACGAAGAACGTCACCATCACCCCGCCGTAGATTGCGAACGCGTGGGGGTTTCCCTCGGCGAGCGTCAGCCGCTCGACGGAGCGCTGACCCGTCTCCAGCACCTCGGCGACACCGATGATCGCGGCGATGGTGGTGTTCTGGACGACATTGACGAGCAGGCTGACGAGCGGCGGGAGCAGCCGCCGGAAGGCCTGGGGAACGATGACGTGCACGTGGCGGCCGACCCAGCCGAAGCCCAGAGCCGCAGCTGCCTCGTGCTGCTCGCGAGGGATCGACTCGACCGCTCCGCGGGTCGCCTCCGCGACCTGCGCGCTCCCCCAGAGACTGAGCCCAATCGCGGCCGAGTCGAAGGGGCTGAAGCGCAGGTCCGCGAGCCCTGGAAGCGCGAAGTAGACGAAGAAGATCGTGACGATGATGGGAAGTCCGCGCCAGACCTCGATGTAGAGCCGGATCGCGGCGCGGACGGGGAGCCAACGGAGCGTCAGCAGGGTGCCGAGGACGACTCCCACAACCGCGCTCGCGACCACGGCAAGGGCGGCGATCCGCAGCGTGTTCTTGAGCCCCGTCTCGAACATGTAGCGAGCCACGGGTTCCACCCAGTCGGGCATTTAGGCCGTCTCCTCGGGCAGGCGAAGCCGTGACTCGACAACCCGGATGAGCGCGGACAGCGTCCACACGATCGCCAGATACGTGGCGGCGAGGACGAGGATCATCTCGGTGTCACGAAACGTGGTCGACGCGATGCTCCGGGCGACGTGCGTGAGCTCGGGGAAGGCGATCGCCGTCATCAACGACGTGTTCTTCAAAACCGAGATGTAGGTGTTGATCGAAGGCGCCAGCGCGATCCGCCCTCCGATTGGAAGCGTCACGTTCACGAACGTCGCGATGCGACCGAATCCGAGCGCGAGCGCCGCCTCGCGGTACCGGTACGGAACCGCCTCGAAGCCGGCTCGGAAGTTCTCGGTGTTGAAGGCGCCGCCCCAGATGATCACGGCGAGCCACGCGACCGTGAAGCCGTCGAAGCGGAAGGCGGCTCCGAGCTGCGGCAGCCCGAAGAAGAGGAAGAAGATCTGGACGAGGATCGGGGTGTTTCGGATGAGCTCGACGTAGACCGCGGCGAGCTGGCTGATCACCGGTACGCGGTGCGCCCGCGCCGCGCCGAGAACGAGCCCGATCACGAAGGCGCCGGCGATCCCGATCGCCGAGACCTCGAGCGTGAGCCGGAGCCCGTCGGCGAGCTCCGGAATGTTCTCGGCGATGAACGACCAGTCGAGCGCCAGAGCGGTCATCGACGGAGCTCAGGAGCGGCCACGGTGCTCGCGGCCGCTCCTGAAAGTCAGGTGAGCCGCCCTCCTAGGACAGGCAGGGCAGCATCTCTTCGCGGGTCTTCGCGTTCGGGTACTTGAGGCTCTTCTTCGGCCTCGGCACGTTGCGGGCGAAGATCTTGTACAGCGCCGGTGCCGCATTGGCGCGCATGATCTTGATGAATTGATCACGCTGCTGGAGGATCCGCAGCCGGGAGTTGACCCAGCGCGCCATCGCGCCCTCGCCCTTGCGGATCCCGATTCCCCACGGCGCCGGAGCGAAGACCTGCTTCATCAAGCGCACGTCCGGATCGCGAAGCACGTAGTCGGACAGGAAGCCCGAGTCGTACATGAACGCGTCGGCTCGCCCGTCCTTGAGCGCCAGCAAGGGAGAGGCAGTGCCTTGGAACGCGAGGATCTGCGTCTGCTTGAAGCAGGCCTTGAGCCACGTCTCGTAGATCGAACCGCCTGTCGTCGTCACGGTCTTTCCGCCAAGGCCTCGGAGCGTGAGCGTCGTGCCCTTTCGGACGAGCAGTCGGCCCGTCTCGGCGTAGTACGGGAGCGAGAAAGTGATCTGCTGAGCGCGGTCTGGGAACCACGAGATCGTGGCGATGATGATGTCGACGCGCTTCGCGTCGAGCGCGGGAATGCGGCTCGCCGTAGTGACGCATTCGAAACTGATCTTGCGGGGGCTACCGAACGCGAGGCGTGCGAACCAGCGTGCGATCTCGACGTCGTAGCCTGCGTTTCGGCCGTTCGTATCGATGTAACCGAACGGCGGAGTGTCGCACTTGACGCCGACGATCCAGCGCCCCCGCCGTTTGACGGTGGCCGGGAGCGGCGGCAGCTTCTTCTTGGCGAGCGGAGCAGCGGGCCTAGAGACCTCGGACGTCGACGGGGCCGCGACGCCCCATGCCGCCAGCGCCGTCGCAGCGACGCCGACCACGGTGACGGCCGCAACGAGCCGTTTCATTCAGCTCCTCCTTCTTCGTCGACTGACAACTCTTCCAGGGAGTGCGCGAGCTGGAGCGAGCGGCGCAGGAAGCGGCGCGTTCGCTCCTCCTTCGGGTTGTCGAGGACGTCGGCCGGCCGGCCCTCTTCGACGATCCGGCCCTCGTCCATGAAGACCAAGCGGTCGCCGACCTCGCGCGCGAACTGCATCTCGTGCGTGACCACAATCATCGTCATTCCCGCCTGGGCGAGGTCACGCATCACGACGAGCACCTCGCCGACCAGCTCCGGGTCGAGCGCGGACGTGACCTCGTCGAAGAGCATCACGTGCGGCTCCATCATCAGGGCGCGGGCGATCGCCACGCGCTGCTGCTGACCGCCCGAGAGCTGGTGCGGGTAGGCGTCCGCCTTCTCCTCGAGCCCGACGCGCGCGAGGAGCTCTCGCGCGCGCTCCTCCGCACGCGCACGGCGGACCTTCCGCACCCGCCGGGTCGCCAGCGTCAGGTTGTCGATCGCCTTCAGGTGCGGAAACAGGTTGAACTGCTGGAAGACGATGCCGATCTGCTGGCGAATTGCCGACACGTTGATGCGTTGGCCCGTGATCTTCACGCCCTCGAAGTAGATCTGGCCTGAATCGAGCGGCTCGAGGAGGTTGATGCACCGAAGGAGCGTGCTCTTGCCGCTGCCGCTCGCCCCGATCACGACGAGCACGTCGCCCTTCGCGACGCTGAGCTCGATCCCGTCGAGAACGAGGAGGTCGCCGAAGCTCTTCCGCACCTCCTCGAGCCGGACGACGGGCACGCGGGCGGAAGCCGCTTCCGCAGCCTTCACCTCGGTTTCGTGCGCCGACGACGCCATGGCCGCGATCAAAAGAGACTACACCGGCGAAGTCAAGCGAGATGGGTGGCGGGGCGGCCCGCCACCCATCACTGAGGGGTTAGCCCGAGGTCGGGTCCTGCGTGCGCTGGCGGAGGCTCTCCGTGAGCTCCTCCTGCTGCTGACGACCTTGCTCGCGTGCCGTCTCGCTCGCACTCTGCGCCGCATCCTGCGCGACGGCCTTTCCGCGCTCGAGCGCCTCCTGGCCGGTCTCTCGCGCCTGCTCCTTGACCTGATCGGCGACCTCGCCCATCCGCTCGTCCTCGACGCGGGTCGACGGAAGCACCAGCCCTGCCAGGAAGCCGACCGCGGCGGCGCCGACGGCGAGGCCGAGCGGGTTCTCCTTGGCGACGCCGCCGGCCCGGCGGGCGCCGTGCTTCAGTCCCTCGGTGTCGGGAGTCGCCCCCCGGACCTTCGAGACGACGGCGTCCTTCTTCTCCGACACATACTCCTTCGTGCGCGTCGGGACGTCTGCCTTGTAGCCGATCGCGTCGACCTTCTCGCCCATGCGGGCGCGGGTCTCCTCGATCTCCTCGCGGATCTCGTTCGGATCCTGGTTCACTCGCTCCTCCTTGTCCTGGTCGCGGTGCGTTCGGCGGCCTCACGCCCGCTCGAGCGCAGCATCTCCTTCGCGAAGTCGACGTCCTCTCGAACCGTCTCGGCCGTCTGCTCCGGCACCGGCTTGCCCGCCTCCTTGACTCGTTCCCTGCCGGTGACGTAGAGGACACCCGCGACCACGGCCCAGAGGGCAGTCACGATCACTGCGGCCCCCCAAGCCGGCATCGCGAGGTCGAGGACCAGGATCAGGAACGCCGTCAGCGCTCCCAGAGCGGCGAGGCCGAACACGCCCGCGCCGCCGAACATGCCGAGTCCCGGTCCCGCCGTCCTCGCCTTCTCGCGCATCTCCGCTCGCGCGAGCTCGAGCTCCTGGCGGACGAGCGTCGAGACGTCGCGCGAGACTCCCTTTGCGAGCTCGCCGAAGGACGCCTGGCGCAACTCCTCGCTGTCCGTCCGATCGGTGGCGTCCATCGCTAGTAGCCCTCCGACGGCGTCACGAGCGGCGGCTCGATGGCGGGGGAAGCCGGCGGGGTCGGGGACCTCCACGGCTCCGCGTACTCCCCGAAGCCCTGCCGTTGCGTGAACCGGGCTGTATCGCCTTCCTGATATCGACGCGAGCTCGATGCCTTCAGGAAGCGCGAGGCCGCGAGGCCGAGCGCGAAGGCGCCGGCAGCAACGAGCCATGGCTGGCGGCGCGCGAAGTCCTCGACGTCGCGGAGGAGGTCGTCGCCGCTCGACTGCTCGAGATACGAGCCGAGTCGCTCCGCCCGGTCCGCCGAGCCCTCGAGCAGCTTCGCGGGTGTCTCCTTCTGCTCGCTGCGCAGCTGCTCTCCGCTCCGGCGGATCGCCTGCGCCATCGAACGAGTCTGCTCACCCGCTTGGGTCGAACGCGTGTCGACCTCCTCGCGGACGCGATCGCCGGCCTTGACGCGAGCCTCCTGCGCGGTTTCGCGCGCCTTCTCCTGCACTTCGGCGGCGGTGTCGCCGACCTGCGCACGCGCGTGGGAAATGGCACCTTCGGTGTCGCTCATCGACCCCTCCTCCTCGATTGACCCCAGAGTCAACGCAGGTACCGCGGGGAGGGAGGCGTGAAACGTCAGCCGCGTGCGAATCTCAGCGGCGGCCGCGGCGGAGCTTCCCGGCGGCGGGCCGGTCGTACTCGGCCGGCGGCTGCCAGCCCTCGGTCGGCTGGACGCCGGCGACGGGGTGGTCGTGCTCCGTCTCCTCGTGTGCGGGCCGGACGGCGATCACCTGCACGTGCCCGCTGTGCTCCGGGTACAGCGCCTCCTCCTCGGGCTCGCGGCGACGGCGCCAGAAGCGGAGGCGTGAGCCCGCGGGTGCGGCCGCGGACGCGGCCGGCTCCACTGCCGGCAGCTCGGGACCGGCCTCCCACGGATCGGCGGCGACCGGCGCCGGTTCGGGCTCCGGCTCCTCGGGCTCGGGCAATGCGACGACGACGTCCTTGCGGGCTGCCTCGGCCTGGGCCGGCGCCTCCTCTCGCGCCTCGACGCGTGGCTCGGCCACCTCGGGCTCCTCCGAGGGCGTTGCAGGGTGCTCGCCCGTCTCCATCTCGATCGGCGCGCCGGCCACCGTTGGCGCGGGCTCGGCAGCCGCAGGCGCGGGATACGCGACGGCCGCGCGCTGGCGCCGCCTGCGCGGCCCGGCCACCGACGCGACGACCTCCGCCGCACCCACGATCACCCAGGCAGCGGCGACCAGCGCGACGACGAGCGGCGTGCTGACGCCCCCGACCGCTGCACCGACTGCGACGAGGAGGATGAAGGCCGTCTCGACGACGACGCGCGGGAACGCGTCGGAGATCGCGCCTCCGGGCCCGGAGCGGGGGCGGGCGCGGTAGCCCGGCTGCCAGGCGTCGCTTCGCGGGGAAGCCGTCGGGCCCCACGCGGCGGCCCGCAGCACGCGGATGTCGGCGCGTAGCTCGGCCGCGTTGCGCTGGAACGTCTCGACCGCCTCCAGCGTGCGCAGGGTCGAGTCGAGCTCGGCGGCGTGCCGGTAGAACGCATCGAATGCCTCGCGGACCGCCTGAGGGTCGTAGCCCTCGGGCGCGGTGGGCAGGTCCTCCACGCTCGGCAGCCGCGCCGGCTCGCGTTCGCTCGGGATCCAGCCCCCCTCACTCACGGCGGCGAAGTATGCACGCGCTCCAGGAGGGCAACCGGGAGGTCGGGGAGGAGGTCGTGCCAGCCCGGGCGCGCGACGTCCGCCTTCGGCGCCCCCGGCCGCAGCGGCACAGCGACGAGGACGTCGTCGCCGCGGCGGAAAGCGCAGACGTCGGGGGTCGCGTCGACGGGCTCGTACGCGGCCTCGAACGCGTCCGGCCGCCGAGCTCGGAGCGCGAGCGCCTCCCGGATCACGCGCAGCTTCACGGGCGGCTCGGCAAGCGCGCGGCGGCGGAGCTCCCAGTCGACGCGGCGGCGGTTGTCGGGATCGACGAGGAGCAGCGCCTCGAGCTCGTCGCCCTGGTAGACGTCCGGAATGCCCGGCGCGGTCAGCTTGAGCAGGGTCATGCCGAGCGCGATGTGCCGGCCCGCCTCCGCGAGCCGCGAGGCGAACGCGGCCACCTCCGGATCGGCCAGTAGGCCGACCGCCGACTCGATCGCCCGGCGCTCGTGCGCGACGCTCGGCTCGCGCCAGCTCGTGTGCACCTTCGCCTCCCGGAGCGCCTTCTCGAGGTATTGCGAGAGGCGCTCCGGGCTGAGCGGCCACGCGCCGACGACGGTCTGGAGCGCGAGGTAGCCCTCGTTGGGGTCGTCGAACGCGGCGACCCGAGGCCGGGCGAAGGCGGCCCATTCGTCGGGGATGCCGGCGAGTGCGGCGATCCGCGCGCGGACGTCGCCCGACCGCTTCGTGTCGTGGGTCGTCGTCGCGAGCACGTTCCGTGGGAAGCGCTCGGCCCGCGCCGCATTGGCCGCGTGGAAGTCGCCGACGGCCAGCGAGAACCGGTCGGGGTCGCCGCCGACCTCGTTGAGCGCGACGAGCCGATGCCAGCGGTAGAACGCGGTGTCCTCCTTGCCCTTCGCCATGACTGCGCCCGTCGTCTGCTGGAGCCGGACGAGGAACTCGCTGCCGTCGTCGAGGTACGTGCGGTAGACGGGCAGGCTCGCGACCAGCGGCGCCAGCTCCTCGAACGGAATCGCCGAGAGCCGCGAGAGCCGCTCGACCTCCGGCCTGAACGTCGTCCGCGCCTGCTCGAGCTTCGCCTCGTCGGCGACCTGCGCGAAGCTGCGCCGCTCGCCGGTCAGCTCCGCGTACAGCTCGGTCAACGGCGCCTCGCCCGCGGGATCGACGAAGAGCGCCGTCACGTCGTTCGCGAACTCGTAGCCTGTCGTGCCCGCGACGGGCCAGTTCGGCAGCGATTCCCCTGCCTCGAGGATCTTCTCCACCCAGACGCGTGTGACTCCCTCGCTGCGCAGGCGGTCGAGATAGCCGGCGGGGTCGGCGAGCCCGTCGACGTGGTCGACCCGCAGGCCGTCGACGACGCCGTCGCGCACGAGCTCGAGCACCTTGCGATGCGTGAGCTCGAAGACGTCGGGGTCCTCGACCCGGACGCCCGCCAGCTCGCCGACATCGAAGAAGCGGCGGTGCCAGCCGGTCTCGGGATCGACGTCGAACACGTGCCGGCGAAGCTCAGGGTCGCGCCAGTAGGCGTTCTCCTCCTCGCTCGCCGCCATGTGGTTGGGGACGACGTCGAGCAGGACGTCGAGCCCCGCCGAGCAGAGCGCCCGCAGCTCCTCCTCGCCGCCGAGCGGCTCGGACACGCGCGTGGGGTCGACCACGTCGTAGCCGTGCGTGGAGTCGCGGCGCGCCTGCAGCACCGGCGACAGGTAGAGGTGGCTGACCCCGAGCTCGCGCAAGTAGGGGACGAGCTCGCGCGCCTCGGCGAAGGTGAGGTGCGGTCCCAGCTGGAGGCGGTAGGTGGCCCGTAGCGCGCTTCCGGTTTGCGTTCGGTCGTGTCGACGACGCGCTGAGGGTCGGCGTCGGAAGCGCCGCCTCAAGACAGGCGACGCAGAAGCACGAGGGAGTGGTGCTCCAGCGGGACGAGGCCGCGGGCCGGGAACGGCCGGGGCTCCGCGTCGGGCTCCGCCGTCGAGAGCTCGAGCTGCCAGCGACGGCCGAAGCGGCGCGGAGGCAGCGTGAACACGGCAGCCTCGTGATGGGCGTTCAGCAGCACCGCGAATGAGTCGTCGCGAAGCCGCTCGCCGGCCTGCGTGTAGGCCGGGATCTCGTCCCCGTTCAGGAAGACGCCGAGGAGGTGCACACCCTCCCGCCAGTCGCGCTGCGTCATCCGGCGACCGTCCGGGCGGAACCACCAGACGTCGGGCAGTCCCGAGCCGAGCACCTCGCGGCCGCTCAGGAAGGCGGGCCGCCGGAAGACCGGGTGCTCGCGGCGGAAGCGGATCAGCCGGCGCGTGAACGCCTGCAGCTCGCCGTCGACGTGCTCCCAGTCCAGCCACGAGAGCTCGTTGTCCTGGCACCAGGCGTTGTTGTTGCCGTGCTGGGTCCGCCCGAGCTCGTCCCCGCCGAGCAGCATCGGCACACCCTGGGAGAGAAGGAGCGTGGCGAGGAAGTTCCGCTGCTGCCGGCGGCGCAGCTCGAGCACGTGGGCGTCGTCGGTCGGCCCCTCGACGCCGCAGTTCCAGCTGCGGTTGTCGTCGGCGCCGTCTCGATTCTCCTCGCCGTTCGCCCAGTTGCGCTTCTGCTCGTAGGAGACGAGGTCGGCGAGCGTGAAGCCGTCGTGCGCGGTGACGAAATTGATCGATGCCGTCGGGTGGCGTCCGTCCTCCTGGTAGAGGTCGCTCGAGCCCGTGAAGCGCGAGGCGAACTCGCCGACCGACGCGCGCCCGCGCCAGAAGTCGCGCGCCGTGTCGCGATAGAGGCCGTTCCACTCGGTCCAGAGCACCGGGAAGTTCCCCACCTGGTAGCCGCCCGGGCCGACGTCCCACGGCTCGGCGATCAGCTTGACCTGCGAGAGCACCGGGTCCTGGTGGACGACGTCGAAGAACGCCGAGAGCTTGTCCACGTCGTAGAGCTCGCGCGCGAGTGCAGAGGCGAGGTCGAACCGGAACCCGTCCACGTGGCAGTCGATCACCCAGTAGCGCAGCGAGTCCATGATCAGCCGCAGGACGCTCGGATGGACGGGGTTCAGGCTGTTGCCCGTACCCGTGAAGTCGAGGTAGTGCCGGAGGTCGCCCGGGACGAGCCGGTAGTACGACCTGTTGTCGACGCCGCGAAATGACAGCGTAGGCCCCAGGTGGTTCCCCTCGGCGGTGTGGTTGTAGACGACGTCGAGGATCACCTCGATTCCCGCGCGGTGGAGCGCCTTCACCATCCCCTTGAACTCGCGCACCTGCTCGCCCCGCGTTCCCGTGGCGGCATAGAGGGCATGGGGCGCGAGGTAGCCGATCGAGCTGTAGCCCCAGTAGTTCGAGAGGCCCCGGTCGGCGATGAACTTCTCGTCCGCGATGTGGTGGACCGGCAGGAGCTCGACGGCGGAGACGCCGAGCTCGCGCAGGTACCCGATCGCGTCGTCCGAGGCAAGACCCGCGTACGTTCCGCGGAGCTCCTCGGCGACGCCGGGCCGCCGCCGCGTGAAGCCCTTGACGTGCAGCTCGTAGACGACGGTCTCGTGAAACGGCGTGCCCGGCAGCCAATCCCCCTCCCAGTCGAAGCGGGGGTCGACGACGACGCACTTTGGGATCGCGTCGGCGTCGTCCTCGTCGTCGGGCTCCAGGTCCGCGTCGTCGCCGCCGGGGACGTACGGGAGCACGTTTCCCGCATCCCAGTCGACCGGCCCCTCGATCGCCTTCGCGTAGGGGTCGATGAGCAGCTTCGCAGCGTTGAATCGGTGGCCCTCGTGAGGCGCGTAGGGCCCGTGGGCCCGGAAGGCGTACCGCTGGCCCGGGCCGGCGTCGGGGAGGAAGCAGTGCCAGATGAACGCGCTCCGCTCCGTCGGCTCGACGCGCGTCTCCGTGTCCTCGTCGTCGAAGAGGCAGAGCTCCACGCGCTCGGCGTGCTCCGAGAAGAGCGCGAAGTTGGTTCCCTCGCCGTCCCATGTCGCGCCGAGCGGGAACGGCCGGCCGGGCCTCGCGTTCACTCGCGGATCTCGAAGCGCAGCGAGTCGAAGTCGGCGACGAGCTCCACGTGGCCGCGCCAGACGCGGAGGACGCGGCCGTCGACTCGTGTCTCGACCTCGCGCGGCAACTCTCGTCGCAGGCGAAGAAGGCGCCGGTAAAGGGCGCGCAGGTCGTCGTCGCCACTCCACGAGAGCTTCGAGTGCTCGAACGTCGCCCGATCCTCTGGATCCGGCACCTCGCGGCCGGAGAAGTCGGCGAACTCGGCGAACTCCCGCCGCCGGCCCTCGCGCGTGGCCTCGGCCGTCAGCGGGTCCTCGTGGTCGGTGAAGAACTGGAACGGCCGCCTCTCGCCGTGCTCCTCGCCCATGAATAGAAGTGGCGTCTGGGGCGCGAGCAGCAGGCAGGCCGCGCGGAGCGCGAGCTCCCGGCGGCGCGGCCGGTCTCCGAGCGCGCGGTTGCCGACCTGGTCGTGATTCTGCGTGCAGAAGACGAGGCGCTCGGACGGCGTGCGCGCGTACTGCGCGGCCAGATCGGCGGGCGAGCCCCGGTAGTCGGCGTAGTAGCCGTCGCGCTCGCCGGTCAGGAGCACGTGCAGCTCGTGGTGGAACTCGTCCGCCCACTGCGCGTCGTGTCCCCACGCCTCGATCGGGCGCAGGTCGCCCGGCGCGATCTCCGAGATCACGAGCGCGCGGGGCTCGACCTCTCGCACGCGCCGCGCCAACTCCGCGCAGACGTGCAAAGGGCTGTCGTCGACGATTGCGTGCGTCGCGTCGAGCCGCAGCCCGTCGACCCGGTAGTCGCGCACCCACGTGACGGCGTTCTGGATCGCCCACTCGCGCACGCCCTCCTGTGTGTAGTCGAGCGCGCGGCCCCAGAAGGTCTCGTGCTCGTCGGAGAAGTAGGGCGCGAATGCATCTAGACGCTCCTCGCCGCCAGGACCGACGTGGTTGTAGACGACGTCGAGGATCACGCCGAGGCCGGCGGCATGCGCGGCGTCGACGAGGCCGGCGAGGCCGTCCGGCCCGCCGTAGACATGGTGCGGCGCGTAGGTGTAGATGCCGTCGTAGCCCCAGCCCCGCGTTCCGGGAAAGGTCGCTACCGGCATCAGCTCGATCGCCGTCACGCCGAGCTCCCGCAACGCGGGCAGACGCTGGCTCGCCGCCTCGAACGTCCCTTCGTCCGTGAACGTGCCGACGTGCAGCTCGTAGAGCACGAGGTCGGCGAGGGTGACGCCTTGCCAGCCGTGGGCGTGCGGGCGAGGGCTCCTCGGATCGACCAGACGCGACGGCCCGTCGATCCCGGCGGGCTGGGAGCGCGAGCAGGGGTCGGGCAGCTCCCGGCCGTCGTCGAGCACGAAGACGTAGTCGTCTCCGGGCTCGGCGAAGAGCTCCGCTTCGAAGATGCCGTCGCCGGTCTCGGCCAGCTCGTGAACGTCGCCGCGCAGGCGGACGCTCGGAGACCGCATCCGCGGCGCCCACACGCGGAACGCCACGAGCCCGTCGTCGAGTGGAATCGCGCCGAGCGCACGCCTGACGGGATGTCTCGCCGGCGCGACCAACGGGCGCGACTCTACCCGCCTCCGGCGAATCACTGGCGCGAGGGAGTGGATATCTGTCCGCCGAATCGATCACAGAGGGGTATGCCCAGCATGGTCGACAGGTTGGTGAGCGTCCTCGCGTCGCGCGAGGACGGTCAGACGATGGCCGAGTACGGCGTCGTTCTCACCGTGATCACGCTCGCGATTGTCGCCGTCTTCGTCTCGCTCGGGGACGACATCGGCGGCACGCTCAACGCCATTCGCGCGGCGTATCCGGGCTAGCCGCGCCTGGGGACGCGCCCTACGCTTCGCGTGTGGCGCCCCTGATCGTGCAGAAGTACGGCGGTACCTCGCTCGGCACGCCCGACCGGATCCGGCACGTCGCGCGCCGCGTGGTGGACGCCGCGGAGGCGGGCGCGCAGGTCTGCGTCGTCGCCTCGGCGATGGGCGACACGACGGACGAGCTGCTGGCGCTTGCCCGGCAGGTATCGCCTCGCGGTCACGTCCGCGAGCGCGACATGCTGCTCACCGCCGGCGAGCGGATTTCGATCGCGCTGCTGTCGATGGCGATCCTCGACCTCGGCCGCGAGGCGGTCTCGTACACAGGCTCCCAGGCCGGCATCGTCACCGACACGAGCCACGGGAAGGCCCGCATCGTGGACGTGCGCTCCAGCCGTGTGGTTGACGCGCTTGCGGCCGGCCGGATCGCGATCGTCGCTGGCTTCCAGGGCGTGACCGAGGGTCTCGAGCCCACGACGCTCGGGCGAGGCGGCTCCGACACGACCGCGGTCGCGCTCGCGGCCGCGCTCGGCGCGGACGCATGCGAGATCTACACCGACGTCGAGGGCGTGTTCACCGCCGACCCGCGGATCGTCCCGGACGCGCGCAAGCTCGAATCGTTGTCGTACGA
Source organism: Actinomycetota bacterium (assembly GCA_046725345.1). Lineage (GTDB taxonomy): Bacteria > Actinomycetota > Thermoleophilia > Gaiellales > Gaiellaceae > JBKOYJ01. The sequence goes on from JBKOYJ010000081.1 coordinate 14,920, forward strand.
CGAGATGCTCGAGCTCTCCGCGTCCGGCGCACGTGTGCTGATGCTGCGCTCGGTCGAGTACGCCCGCAACTACGACGTCCCGGTGCACGTCCGCTCCGCATTCGTGGACACGCCGGGCACCTGGATTCGGGAGGAGGAAGGGATGGAGCAGGCGATCATCTCCGGGATCGCACACGACACCTCGGAGGCGAAGGTGACGATCCTCGAGGTGCCCGACCGACCGGGGATCGCGGCCGCGATCTTCCGCCCGCTCGCCGACGGCGACGTGAACGTGGACATGATCGTCCAGAACGTCTCCGCCGACGGGCGCACGGACGTCTCCTTCACGGTTCCGAAGGACGACCTCGAGAAGGCGCGCCCGATCCTGACCGCGATCGACCGCGCGGTCGGCGGGCGCGGCGTCACAACCGACATGGAGGTCGGTCGCGTGTCCCTTGTCGGCGCCGGCATGAAGACGCATCCCGGCGTCGCCGCGGAGATGTTCGACGCGCTCGCGGAAGCCGGGATCAACATCGAGATCATCTCCACGTCGTCGATCCGGATCTCCTGCCTGGTGCGCGCAGTCGACGTCGAGCGCGCAGTGCGCGCCGTCCACGAGCGTTTCCGCCTCTCGGAGCCGGTCGTGCTCGAGGAGGCGTATGGCGACTGACGTTCGCGTCGCGCTGCTCGGCTACGGGACGGTGGGGGCCGCCGTCGACCGGCTACTGGTCGAGAGCGGGGACGACATCGAGCGGGCGACCGGACACCGCCTCCGGGTCGTCCGTGCGCTCGTGCGCGACCCAGCACGTGAGCGCCCGTTCCGCGCCGAGGAGGGCGTCCTCACGGGCGAGTTTGCGGAGATCCGGGACGATCCGACGATCGTGCTGGTGGCCGAGGTGATGGGCGGGCTCGACCCGACAGGCGGGTACGTGCTCGAGCTCCTGCGAGCCGGCAAGCCCGTCGTCTCGGCCAACAAGCAGCTGATCGCGCGGCGCGGCGCGGAGCTGTTCGGCATGGCGTCCGAGGCGGGCGTGCAGCTCCGCTTCGAGGCGAGCGTCTGTGCGGCAATCCCAGTGATCAAGGTGCTGCGCGAGGCGCTCGTCGTCACGAACGTTCACCGAGTGCTCGGAATCGTCAACGGGACGACCAACTTCATCCTCACGCAGATGGGCATGGGCGGCGACTACGCGAAGGCGCTCGCCGAGGCCAAGCGGCTCGGGTACGCGGAGGCCGACCCGAGCGACGACGTCTCCGGCGCCGACGCGGCGGCGAAGATGGCGATTCTCGCCACGGTCGCGTTCGGTGCGCGGGTGACGCCGGACGACGTCCTGGTGGGCGGGATCGAGCGGATTCGGCCGGCGCACGTCCGGGCCGCCCACGAGCTCGAGATGGTCGTCCGCCTCGTGGGTGCCGCGACGCTCGTCGACGGCTCGGTCGACGTGCGGGTCCAGCCCGCGTTCGTCGACCGCCACCATCCGCTCGCGTCCGTCGAGGGGCCGTTCAACGCGGTGATGCTGCAGGGCGACGCCATCCGCGAGATCACGCTCGAGGGGCCGGGGGCAGGCGGGCTCGAGACGGCATCAGCCGTCGTCGCCGACATGGTCAGCATCGTCGGGACGACGGGCACCGGCTTCCTCCAGAACGACGCCTGCTGGCGGACCCTCGGCCAGCTGCCGCCCGGGGAGCTGCGGTCGCCGTTCTACCTGCATGTCGAGGTCGACGACCGGCCCGGCGTGCTCGCGCGCGTGGCCGAGCGGCTCGCGGCCGAGGACGTCTCCGTGGCCCGCCTCGCCCAGCGCCAGCTCGCCGACGGCGCCGCCCTCGACATCGTCACCCACGAGGCGCGCGCCGGGGGCGTGGCGGCGGCGGTCGCGGCGCTCACACGCCTCGACGAGGTGCACGGGGAGCCGGACGTGTTGAGCGTGATCACCGAGCGCGGGGTCTAGCCGGCTTGCCGCCGGGGGTGATCGAGCGGTATCGCGACCGGCTGCCCGTCGGGCCCTCGACGCCGGTCGTCTCGCTCGGCGAAGGGGGAACGCCGCTCTTGCGGGCGCCGCGGCTCTCGGAGGCGTATGGAGCCGAGGTGTGGCTGAAGTGGGAGGGCGCGAACCCGACCGGCTCGTTCAAGGACCGCGGGATGACCGTGGCCGTCTCGAAGGCGCTCGAGGAGGGCGTGCGGGCGGTCGTCTGCGCTTCGACAGGCAACACCGCGGCCTCGGCCGCCGCCTACGCCGCGCGGGCGGGTCTCCCGGCCCTGGTGCTGCAGCCGGCCGGGGCGGTCGCGCTCGGGAAGGTCGCTCAAGCGCTGACGCTCGGTGCGCGCGTGCTCGAGGTGCGCGGCTCGTTCGACCAGGCGCTCGACGTGGCGCGCGAGCTCGCCGAGCGCGGAACCCATGCGCTCGTCAACTCGCTCAACCCCTACCGCCTCGAGGGGCAGAAGACGGCGGCGTTCGAGATCGTGGAGGAGCTTGGCGGCGCACCGGACGTGCTTGCGCTTCCGTATGGCGGCGGCGGCAACACGACCGCATATGCGAAGGGCTTCGCCGAGGCCGGCGCCGGCTCGCCGCGGATCGTCGCCGCGGAAGCCGCCGCGCGGGCGGGCACGGTCGCTTCCGCGATCCGGATCGCCGAGCCGGTGCACAGGCCGCAGGTGGAGGCGGCGCTCCGGCGGGGAGGCGAGCTCGTCTCGCTCTCCGACGAGGAGATCCTCGCGGCCTGGCGAGCGCTGGCGCACGACGAGGGGCTGTTCTGCGAGCCGGCTTCCGCTGCCGGCGTCGCCGCGCTCCCGTCGGTTGCGCTCGAGCCCGGGACCCGCGTCGTCTGCGTCGTCACCGGCCACGGCTTGAAGGATCCCGAGACCGCGAGGCGGTTGGCTCCGCCCGTCGTCGCAGTCGACCCCGATCCCGACGCGATCGCCGCGTTGGCATGAGCGCCACGCTGCGCGTGCGCGCGCCGGCGACGACGGCGAACCTTGGGCCGGGGTTCGACTGCGCAGCTGCGGCGCTCGACCTCTGGAACGAGCTCGAGCTCTCTCTGGGCGGGACCGAGGCCGGCACCGACCACCTCGGGGTGCGCGCGTTCGCACGCCTCGCCGACCCGGACGGCTGGAACTTCCGCTGGGTCGACGGGATCCCACGCGAGCGAGGGCTCGGCTCGAGCGCGGCCGTAATCGCCCTGGGGCTGGTGGCAGCGGCGGCCGTGCGCGGCGAGGAGCCCGACGCCGAGCGGCTGCTCGCAGCGGGCCTCGAGCTCGAGGGTCACCCCGACAACCTCGCCGCAGCGCTCGCGGGCGGCGTCTGCCTGACGTGGAACGGCCGAGTCGCGCGGATCGCCGACGACGTCCCCGCCGTCCCGCTCGCACTCGTCCCGGAAGAGGGCGTCTCCACGGCGCGGTCGCGGGCTGGGCTTCCGGCCGTGGTGCCGCACGAGGACGCCGCTTTCACGGCGGCTCGCGCCGCGCTCCTCGGCGCCGCGCTCGCGCGCGGCTCTGAGGAGCTGTTCGCACAGGCTCTCGACGACCGCCTCCACGAGCCGTACCGCGCCGCGGACGCGCCGTTGCTCGGCGCCGTCCGCGCCGATCTGCCCGCGGGAGCGCTCGGCGCGACGCTGTCGGGCTCGGGCCCGACCGTGATCGTGTGGGCGCAGCGCGGCGCAGCCTCGCGCGTCAGCGCTGATCTCACGGAGCGCTTCCCAGCCGCTCAGGTCCTGCACCTCCAGGTCGCTCCAACGGGCGCCGCGGCGGAGGCGCTCGAAACCCGCTAAGCGCGTCCCCCACCAACGTGTCCAAACAGCACATGCCGGGGGTCTGACCCCCGACATGGTGGAAATGGACGCGTCGTTCGTAACGAAGGTGTAACGGAAGGGCGCCGAAATCGCGCGCTCGTCGTCGGGGAGGCAGGCACGGAGCTACCGTCGAGACATGCCGCGTCCATTACGTGTTGGGGACGACGGCGCGATGTTCCACGTCGGCACGCGCGGCAACCGGAAGCAGCTCATCTTCCTCGACAGCAGTGACCGCGAGCTCTTCCTCGCACTCCTGGCGAAGACCGTCGAGCGATTGGCGTGGATCGTCCACTCCTACTGCCTGATGGGCAACCACCTTCACCTCGTGGTCGAGACCCCGGTCTTCAACCTCTCGGCGGGAATGCAGCTGCTCCTCGGCCGGTACGCCCAGCTTTTCAACGAGCGGCGCGGCCACAAGGGGCACCTCGTGGAGAGCCGCTTCTGGTCGGAAACGATCACTACGGACGAGCAGCTTCTGCAGACCGTCCGCTACGTCGTGATGAATCCCGTCCGCGCCGGGCTCGTCGGCCATCCGGGCGAATGGCAGTGGAGCAGCTACGCGGCGACAGCGGGGCTCGAGCCACCGCCGAGGTTCCTGTGCGTCGCCCGTCTTCGCCGGTGGCTTCACGAAGACGAGCGCGCAGGCTGCGCGGCGTTCCGCCGATTCGTCGAGGACTCGGCCGTTCCGGCCATGTCGGGGGTCTGACCCCGGGCAGGGCTGCTTCGGACAGGAGAGACGCGTCACTCGGGGACGAGCCAGACGGTCGCGAGCGGCGGGAGCGTCACCTCTGCCGAGAACGGCTGCTCGTGCCATGGCTTCGCGTCGGCTTCGACGGCGCCGAGGTTGCCGACGCCGCTGCCGCCGTAGTCGCCTGCATCGGTGTTCACCAGCTCTCGCCAGCGGCCGGCCCGTGGCAGCCCGACCCGGTACGCGTACCGCGGCACGGGCGAGAAGTTGCACACGCACGCCACAGCGCGCTCGCCGCTCGCCGATAGCCGCAGGAACCCGAGGACGTTGCCGGGTGCGTCGTTCGGCTCGAGCCAGCGGAACCCGGACGCGTCGAAGTCGACCTCCCACAGCGCCGGCTCGGCCCGATACACACGGTTCAAGTCCCGCACGAGCGCCTGCACGCCGGCGTGGTCGGCCCGCTCGAGCAGGTGCCAGTCGAGCGAGCGCTCCCAGCTCCACTCCGCCTCCTGCGCGAGCTCGCCGCCCATGAACAGGAGCTTCTTGCCGGGATGCGCCCACATGTAGCCGTAGAGCGCGCGCAGGTTGGCGAGCTGCTGCCAGCGGTCGCCCGGCATCTTGCCGAGCAGCGACCCCTTGCCGTGCACGACCTCGTCGTGCGAGAGCGGCAGCACGAAGTTCTCCGAGAATGCGTACATGAGGCTGAAGGTGAGCTGGTGGTGGTGGTAGCGGCGGTAGACCGGGTCGTGCGCGAAATAGGCGAGCGTGTCGTGCATCCAGCCCATGTTCCACTTGAACCCGAAGCCGAGGCCGCCCACGTACGTCGGCCGCGACACCCCCGGCCAGGCGGTCGACTCCTCCGCGGCCATCACGACACCGGGCACTCGCGCGTGCACGAGCTCGTTGAGCTCCTTCAGGAACGAGACCGCCTCGAGATCCTCGTTGCCGCCGAACGCGTTCGGCACCCACTCCCCCGGCTCGCGGGAGTAGTCGAGGTAGAGCATCGAGGCCACGGCGTCCACGCGGAGGCCGTCGGCGTGGAGCTCGTCCGTCCAGAAGAGCGCATTCGCGAGCAGAAAGTTGCGCACCTCTGTTCGACCGAGGTTGAAGACGAGCGTGCCCCAGTCCGGATGCGCGCCCCGGCGCGGATCGTCGTGTTCGTAGAGCGCCGTCCCGTCGAAGCGGGCGAGCGCCCACTCGTCGCGCGGGAAGTGGGCCGGCACCCAGTCGAGCAGGACGCCGATCCCCCGGCCGTGCAACCGGTCGACGAACGCGCGGAAGTCGTCCGGCGACCCGAACGTCGACTGCGGCGTGTAGTAGCCCGTCACCTGGTAGCCCCAGGAGCCCGCGTACGGGTGCTGCATCACGGGCAGCAGCTCGACGTGGGTGAAGCCGAGGTCAGCGACGTACTCGCCGAGCTCGTCGGCGAGCTCGAGGTAGCTCAGCGGCCGGTTGCCCTCGAGCGGATTGAGCCGCCACGAGCCGAGGTGCACCTCGTAGACCGACATCGGCGCGCGTAGCGAATCGGACGCGGCTCGACGCTCGAGCCAGTCGGCATCCGACCATCGGTGGCGCGCTGGGTGGACGATTGACGCGGTCTTCGGCGGCTCCTCGGCCGCGAAGGCGACCGGATCGGCCCGCAAGGTGATGCTGCCATCGGAGCGGCGCAGCGCGAACTTGTACCGGACGCCCGCGTCGACGCCCGCCACGAACAGCTCCCAGACGCCCGAGTCGCCGAGCGACCGCATCGGGTGGAGGTCCGGGTCCCAGCCGTTGAAGTCTCCGACGACGCTGACACCGCGTGCATTCGGCGCCCACACCGCGAATGCCGTGCCGGCCACGCCCTCGACGTCGCGCGGGTGCGCGCCGAGGATCTCGTACAGCCGCTCGTGCCGCCCCTCCCCGATCAGGTGGAGGTCGAGCTCGCCCGCGTGCGAGCCGGGCGGAAGCGTCGAGCGTCCCATCAGAGCGGCTCTTCGAGCAGTCGCTGGATGCCGGCGACCGGGATCCGGACCCAGCTGGGCCGGTTGTTCAGCTCGTACCGCAGCTCGTAGACGGCCTTCTCGAGCTCGAACACGGAGAGCAGGCGCTCCATCCCGCCGACACTCCCCGGAAGCACGTGCCGGTCCACCGTCGAGAGGTACCCGTCGAGGAAGCGCCGCCGCGCCTCCTCCTCCCAGCCGTCGGGCGGGCGAACGCCGTTGACGAGCTCGGAAGCCGAGGCCGCGTAGGCGAACGAGCGCAGCATCCCGGCGACGTCACGAAGCGGCGAGAGCTTGCGACGCCGCTCGGGCAGCGAGCGCGCAGGCTCCCCCTCGAAGTCCAACACCGTCCAGTCGCCGTCGGCCCAGAGCGCCTGGCCGAGGTGGTAGTCACCGTGCGTGCGGATGATGAGGCCGACGTCGCCGACGTGCGAGATCACCCGCAGCCGCTCGCGCACCTCCTCACCGCGCCCCAGGATCGGCGCAAGCGTCGGCTCGTCCTCGGGCAGATCCAGGAACACCGCCTCGATCTGCTCGTCGACCGTCGCGACGAGGAGGGCGAGCCCCTCGCTGCTCGGCTCCTCGGGCGAGAAGTCTGGGTGCGTGACATCCGACCCGAGGACCGCGTGCATCGAGCCGGTCACCTCTCCGAGCCGCCCGAGCCGCTCGAGGAAACGCCCAGGCGCCTCGCGAAGCTCGGCCAGTGCAAGCTCCCAGCCGTCCTCCCCTTCGACGAGGTACCGCTGGACGATGCCGAGGGTCAGGTCCATGACCGAGCCCGAGTACGCGTACCATCCCGCTAGCTCGGCGACGTTGGGGAAGCGGCGCTCGGTCAGGAACCGGAGCAGCTCCAGCTCTGGGTTCACGCCCGCCTCGAGCCGCCGATACGCCTTCAGGATCAGCTCGTCGCCGAACACGAGGGACGTGTTCGACTGCTCGGAGCCGAGCGGCCGCGGCGCAGGGAGCCCGTCGAACGGAAAGTCGGTGCTGCGGAACTCGAGCACGCCCTCGCGGGCGCTCGCGGTGGCGTCGCCACGGACCAGCTCCACGAGCTCGCCCGCCAGCGCGGGGTCGGTGAGCGCGTCGTAGACGACCCAGCCATCTGCCTCGGCCACGACGGCGTCCCGCCATCCGTCGGCCGTGGGACGGAGGCCGAACGGCAGCTGGTACAGCTCGTGTGTTCCGGGCGGGAAGCGGATCTCGGCGACTGCCGCGACGAGCGCGGGCGGGTCGGTCCTCAGTGCCGCCGTCTCCACCACGCGCGCGTGCGCGATCTCCCGCGCCTTGGCACCGAACCAGCGCCGGTCGCGCACGTACTCGATCAGCGCCTGCTCATCGGGCAGCTCGCCCGCGAGCACCAGGTCGAGCGGCGCGGTCACGCGTCGCTCTCCTGCAGCTGGAACCAGAAGAAGCCGCGCGGGCCGAGTGTGAGGAGGTACGGGAGCTCGCCGATCCTCGGGAAACGGCTGTGCCCGAACATCTCGACGGGCACCCTACCCGCGAACTCCGAGAGGTCCAGCTCGACGGCCTGGGCCGAGCGGGCGAGGTTGTGGACGCAGAGGACGACGTCGTCCTCCCAGCGGCGAACGTGCGCGAAGATACGGTGGTTCGACGGCCGGCACGGCTCGTACGTGCCCAGCCCGAAGACCGGATGCTGCTTCCGCAGCGCGATCAGCCGGTGCAGCCAGCGCAGCACCGACGTCGGCGTCCGCAGCTGCGCTTCGATGTTCACCGCTTGGAAGCCGTAGACAGGATCCATCAGCGGCGGCAGGTAGAGGCGCGCGAAGTCAGCGCGCGAGAAGCCGCCGTTCCGGTCTCCCGTCCACTGCATCGGCGTCCGCACGCCGTCGCGATCGCCGAGGTAGACGTTGTCTCCCATCCCGACCTCGTCGCCGTAGTAGAGGACGGGCGCGCCCGGGAGCGAGAAGAGGATCGCGTGCATCAGCTCGATCTCGTCGCGGCCGTTGTCGAGGAGGGGCGCGAGCCGCCGCCGGATCCCGAGGTTCAGCTTCATCCGGGGGTCCTTCGCGTACTCCGCGTACATGTAGTCGCGCTCCTCGTCCGTGACCATCTCGAGCGTGAGCTCGTCGTGGTTGCGCAGGAACAACCCCCACTGGCAGTTGTCGGGGATGGGCGGCGTCCGGCCGAGGATCTCGTAGATCGGCGTCGCGTCCTCGCGGCGGAGCGACATGAACATCCGCGGCATCGCCGGGAAGTGGAAGCACATGTGGCACTCGTCGCCGTCGCCGAAGTAGGCGACGACGTCCTCGGGCCACTGGTTCGCCTCTGCGAGCAGCACGCGGTCGGGATAGCTGGCGTCCACCTCGGCGCGCACCCGCTTCAGGAACGCGTGGGTCTCGGGAAGGTTCTCGCCGCTCGTGCCCTCGCGCTCGTACAGGTACGGCACGGCGTCCATGCGGAAGCCGTCGATGCCTGCGTCGAGCCAGAAGCGCAGCACGTCGAGCATCGCCCGCTGCACCTCGGGGTTGTCGTAGTTGAGGTCAGGCTGGTGGTGGAAAAAGCGGTGCCAGAAGTAGGCGTCCGCGACCGGGTCCCACGTCCAGTTCGAGGGCTCGGTGTCGACGAAGATGACCCGCGCGTCGCGGTAGCGGTCGTCGGTGTCCGACCAGACGTACCAGTCCCGCTTCGGCGAGTCGGGGCCCGCGCGCGACTCCTGGAACCACGGGTGGTCGCTCGAGGTGTGGTTCATGACGAGGTCGGCGATGACGCGGATGCCACGGCGGTGAGCTGCGTCGACGAGCCCGCGAAAGTCGTCGACCGTCCCGTAGTCGGGGTGGATCGCGTTGAAGTCGGCGATGTCGTAGCCGCCGTCGCGGAGCGGCGACGGATACATCGGCAGGAGCCACAGGCAGTCGATCCCGAGCCACTGGAGGTAGTCGAGCTTCTCCTGGATCCCGCGCAGGTCGCCCGAGCCGTCCTCGTTCGAGTCGAAGAAGCCGCGGATGTGGATCTCGTAGAAGACCGCGTGCTTGAACCAGAGTGGGTCGGGTTCGAACCAATGCCCTTGCCGTTGCGGCGCTTCGCTCGGCTGACTTGGAGGGCCCTTCATCTCCAAGCCTCGCGGAGTTGCGCCGCCACGGCGTCGAGCTCGGCGCGGTCGCGGACGCGGTAATCCGGGGGGAAGCGGAGCCCGAAGCCGTCGCCGGCGAAGCGCGGCAGGACGTGCAGGTGGGCGTGGAATACGTCCTGTCCGGCCGCCTCACCGTCGGCGAGGAAAAGGTTGACACCCTCGGCGCGGACATCCGAGGTGTAGATCGCGGCCGCGACGCGCTGACCGAGGCGGAAGACCTCGCAGCCGTCCGCGGGATCGAGCTCGGCGAGGCGCGCCGCGTGCGATCGAGGGACGACGACGGTGTGGCCCGGCGTGATGGGCTCGATGTCGAGGAAGGCAAGCGCGCCGGCGGTCTCGCCGACCATGCTCGCCTCCGCGTCGCCCGCAATGATCGCGCAGAAGATGCAGTCGTTCATCCGCCGACTCGCATCACGTGAGCGGCTCCAGGGGCCAGGCCGACGTAGTTACGACCCGTGTGCCAGACGTAGGCCTCGTCGGCGAGGAGGTCGCGCACCGGAAACGCAGGCGGCAGGCCCAGCGACGCCGGCACGATCGCGAGACCCTCGCGCCCGTGGAACGGATCGAGGTTCACTACGCACAGAAGCACGTTCTCGCCCGCCCGCTTGACGTAGGCCAGCAGGTCGTCGCTCTCGCTCTCGAGGAAGGAGAGGTTGTCCACCCGGTGCAGCGCCGGGTTCTCGCGCCGGACCGCGTTCAGCCGCGCGACGAGCGGCAGCAGCGGAGCGCCCTCGAGCCTCCGCTTCTTGAGCTCGTACTTCTCGGAGTCGAGGTACTCCTCGCTGCCCTCGCGGAGCGGCACGTTCTCGCACCACTCGTAGCCCGAGTAGATGCCGTACGAGGGCGACAGCGTCGCCGCGAGCACGAGCCGCGCCTCGAATGCGGGCCGGCCCCCGCGCTGGAGGTACTCGTGGAGGATGTCCGGCGTGTTGACGAAGAAGTTCGGCCGGTAGTGGGCCGACCACGCGACCACGTCGCGCATGAGCTCGACGAGCTCCCAGTGCGTGTTCTTCCAGGTGAAGTAGGTGTAGGACTGGTTGAAGCCGATCTTCCCGAGCGCCTGCATCGTCGCCGGGCGGGTGAACGCCTCCGCGAGGAAGACGACGTCCGGCTCCTCGCTTCGTATCTCCGCGATCAGCCACTCCCAGAACGGCAGGGGCTTCGTGTGCGGATTGTCGACGCGGAAGACCTTGACGCCGTGCGAGACCCAGAACGCGACCACGGCGCGAAGCGCGTTCCACAGGCCCTCGCGGTCCTCCGTGTCCCAGTCGACGTTGTGGATGTCCTGGTACTTCTTGGGCGGGTTCTCGGCGTACTTGATCGTCCCGTCGGGCCGGCGCTCGAACCACTCCGGGTGCTCGCGCAGCCACGGATGGTCGGGTGACATCTGAATCGCGAGGTCGAGCGCGATCTCGAGCCCGAGCTCGGTGGCGCGTGCGACGAGCCGGTCGAAGTCCTCGATCGTGCCGAGCTCGGGATGGACGGCGTCGTGGCCGCCCTCCGCCGCGCCGATCGCCCAGGGGCTGCCGGGGTCGCCGGCGCGGGCGGCGAGCGCGTTGTTCTTGCCCTTGCGGTTCGTGCGCCCGATCGGATGGACGGGGGGGAAGTAGACGACGTCGAAGCCGAGCTCGGCGAGCCGGGGCAGCACGCGCTCGACGCCGCGGAAGCCTCCCCAGGAGCGCGGGAAGAGCTCGTACCAGGCGCCGAAGCGCGCACGCAGGCGGTCGACGTCGAGCTCCAGCGTCGCCGACGCGACCTGCTCCGTCCGCTCGCCGGCCGCCGCTGCGAGCGCCTCCTCGACGGTCAGCGTGTCGACGCCGAGCAGCGCCGCGCCCTCCGACAGCTCCCCGGCGAGGTCCTCCTGGCCGGCCGCGACCTTGCGGCGCAGCTCGTCCTGGTAGGAGGCGACGCGATCGCGCCACGCCTCGATCCGGAAGCTCCAGCGGCCCTGTGTCGCGGGCGCGAACGAGCCGGCGTAGCGGTCGTTGCCGAGCGGCTCGAGCGGCGCCTCCTGCCAGCGGCGGGCGCCGGGGCCGCGCCAGCGCACGACCGCCCCCAGCTGCTCGTGCCCGTCCCGGAAGATCGTCGCCCCGACGGGAACGCCCTCCCGCGCCGTCGCCTTCACGGGGTAGCGGCCGCAGTCGACCTGAGGCTCGACGTCGGAGATCTGGATGCGCTTCGCGAGGGGCTGGGGCATGCGACGCTCCGAAAAGAGGCATGAGTCTTCCACGCTCGAGCGGCGTGCTGCTGCACCCCACCTCGCTGCCGGGGGGACGGCTCGGCGAGGAGGCGTACCGCTTCGTCGACTGGCTCGCGGCCGCCGGCCAGTCCTGGTGGCAGGTGCTCCCTCTCGGCCCGCCCGACGAGAGCGGCTCGCCGTACAAGACCGCCTCGGCGTTCGCTTCGTGGACCGGATTGCTCGCCGAACCGGACGCTCCGGTGACGCAGGGCGAGGTCGACGACTTCGTGCGCCGTCACGCCTTCTGGATCGAGGATTGGGCGACGTACGCAGGAGGCGACGCCGTCGCCGGGCAGGTGCGTTTCCAGCGCGAGTGGGAGGCTCTGCGGCGGTACGCACGTGAGCGGGGCGTTCGGCTGTTCGGCGACCTCCCGATCTACGTCGCCGCGGGAGGCGCCGACCACCTCTCGCACCCCGAGCTCTTTCAGCGAGGCGTCGTGGCCGGCGTTCCTCCCGACGCGTTCAGCGCGACGGGCCAGCTCTGGGGGAATCCGCCCTACGACTGGGCGGCGCTCCGCGCAACCGGCTATCGCTGGTGGATCGAGCGCTTCCGGCGAACCTTCGAGCTCGTCGACCTTACGCGGATCGACCACTTCCGCGGCTTCGTCGCCTACTGGGCCGTTCGCGCTTCCGCGCGAACGGCTAGAAGGGGGAGCTGGCGCAGGGGCCCTGGTCGCGCCCTATTCGACGCCGCGCGCCGCGAGCTCGGCGAGCTGCCCGTGGTCGCCGAGGACCTCGGCGTGATCACTCCGGCGGTCGAGCGGCTGCGCAAGGAGCTCGGCTTCCCAGGGATGCGCGTGCTCCAGTTCGCGTTCGACGGCAACCCGCGCAATCCCCACCTGCCCGAGCACCATCACGAGCATGCGGTCGTCTACACGGGGACGCACGACAACGACACCGCGCGCGGCTGGTGGAAGTCGCTCGGCCAGCGCGCCCGCAGCGCCACCGGCATCGACCCCACCGAGCCACACTGGGGACTGATCGAGCGTGCGCTCGAGTCACGCGCGAGCGTCGCGATCGTCCCGGCCCAGGACGTGCTCGGTCTCGGCAGCGAGGCGCGGCTGAACACACCGGGCCGGGCGACGGGCAACTGGCGCTGGCGCCTCGAGCCCGGCCAGCTCACCGACGAGCACGCAGCCCGTCTGCGTGCGCTCACCGCCGACGGCGGACGCATGCCGACGAGCTAAGAGAACCTGGCGGCGAGGCGACGACCGTTCCATGCGCCTTCGTTGATCACGAGTTCGAGCAGTGAGCAGTTCGCGATCGTCTCGACCACCCGTCGCGATTCCGTCTGGCTGATGCCGTGCAACTGCGCCTCGACCGCGCGGATCGGCCCACCGCTCGTGATGACCAGGACGCGCTCGTCGGGATGTCGGCTTGCAATGTCGCGAAGCGCCCCCAACACGCGCGCCGCCATCGCTTCGTCGGATTCTCCTCCGTCCGGCGTCGAGCTCTCTCCGCTCAACCAGCGCGAGAACGCTCCTCCGAACCGTTCGTTGATCTGTGCGCGCGTCAGCCCTTCCCACAGCCCGAAGTCGACTTCCCGAAGGCGCGCGTCGGCCTCGACGTCGAGCCCGTGAGGCTCGGCGAGGATCATTGCCGTCTCGTAAGCCCGCTCGGTGTCACTGCTATAGACGGCGCTGATGTCGCTCACCTGGCGCGCCAAGCCGGCTGCTTGGAGGCGTCCTCTCTCGTTCAGCGCAGGGCCCGTGTGCCCCTGCCAGCGGTGGTCGCGGTTCCAGTCCGTCTCGCCGTGTCGTGCGAGAACGAGCGTCACCACGAAGCGGACGCTACCTCCGAGCGCTGCCGCCAACAGCCATTTCGCCAGCCCTACTGGGCCGCGGCCGTCCGCGCCCGGCGTCGCCGCCTGAGACCGCCGACGTCCAGTGCGCGCGCGAGGTCGGTGATCGAAAGGAAGCCGACGAGCCGGTCGTCCTCGACCACGAGCCCGCGGCCGACCTCGCTCTCTCCCAGGTCGGCGAGCGCGTCGGTCAGTGCCTCGTCCTCGTCGAGCACGGGTACCCGGTCGCGCGGGATCATGTAGTCGGCGACCGAATGTCGGTCCCACTCTCCGCGCGGCACCTCGGCGACGCGCCGGAACGGCAGGATTCCCACCGGGCGGCCGTCGTCGACGACCGGGTAGGTCGTGTAGCGGCGGTTCCACACGACCTTGTCCATGAAATCGCCGAGCGAGAGCGACGACGAGACGGAAGCCGGATCGCGCACCATCAGGTCGCGGACGCGCAGGCCGCCGAGCGCGTCGCGGACCGCGATGTACCGCGCTTCCGAGGCCGCCGCGCCGAGCAGGAACCAGCCAAGGAAAGCCATCCACACGCCGCCTACGGTGTCGCCCATGAAGAACCGGACGACGCCGAGCCCGATGAAGAGGAAGGCGAAGCCGCGCGCGACGGTCGCGGCCGTCCGCGTCGCCCACGAGAAGTCGCCGCGGAAGTACCAGAGCGCCGAGCGCAGGACGCGCCCGCCGTCGAGCGGGAGGGCCGGAAGCAGGTTGAAGACGAGCAGCAGCCCGTTGATGAAGCCGAGCCAGGCGATCACGCCGTCGACCGCCGCGGGCAGCGGGACGAGCACCGCGAACAGTACGAGCACGACGGCGATTGCGAACGAGACGAGCGGCCCGGCGATCGCGATCCGGAACTCGGCCCCCGCGGAGGGAAACATCCCGCGGAACTTCGCGACGCCGCCGAACAGCCAGAGCGTGATGCCGTCGATCGCCATCCCCTCCCGGCGTGCGACGACGGCGTGGCCGAGCTCGTGCGCGACCAGCGAGGTGAAGAAGAGGAACGCCGCGACCAGGGCCATCGCGAGGTAGGTGCCGTCGCCGAGCCCCGGGTTGTTGGTGGGGAAGACCTCGGCCTTCAGCGACCAGACGATCAGCGCGAAGACGACCAGCCAGCTCCAGTTGACGCCGATCCGGATGCCGGCGATCCGCCCGAGCTCGATGCTGCTAGTCACCGGAGCCCTCGACGAGCGCGAGCCCTGTCGCCACCACGCGCCGGCCGTCGCGCTCGTACACGACGTCCACGGTGTCGTGCTTGCGATACGTCCCCGCGAAGCCGAGGAAGATGCTGAGCCAGCGCCAGAAGCCGAGCCTACCCTCCTGGGCGAGCGACCGCGAGAAGACGAGCGTGTCGCCCTCGACGTGGTAGTCGCTGCCGAGGCGCTGCGGAACGCCGTTCACGAACACCTCGAACGGGGCCGTCACGTCGGCCGGAAGGACGGCCCGAGAGCCCTCGGCCTGCGACTCCCGATACGAGACGGGGCGCGCCGACACCGCCATAGAATGCCTGCCCGTGCGACGCCCGCCGGCCGCTCCCGCGCTCGCCGCGATCGTCGCGCTCGCCTTCCCGCTCACGGCCGCCGCGGGCAACGGGGGGTTCGCCCCGCCCGATCCCTCGTCGCCGTCCGCCGAGCGGATCGCCGACCTCTACTGGCTGATCCTCGCGTTCGCCGGACTGGTGTTCTTCTCCGTCGCCGTCCCGCTCGCGATCTTCATCGTCCGCTTCCGCAGTCGCGGACGCGCGCGGACGGTGGAGGGGCCGCAGATTCGCGGCAACACGAGCCTCGAGCTCGCCTGGACGATCGCCCCCGTGCTGATCCTCGTGGCGATCGGCGGGTTCGTCTTCTACAAGCTCCCCGGCATCAACGACCCCGCGCGGGCCGGCGAGCCGGTGTCGCTGACGGTCGACGTCGAGGGACGGCAGTTCTACTGGCGCTTTCGCTACCCGAACGGGGTCGTCTCGTTCGACACGCTCCGCCTTCCGGTCGGTCGGACGACGGAGCTCAGGATCACCGCGCCCGACTGGGACGTCGCGCACAGCTTCTGGGTCCCGGAGCTCGCGGGGAAGCGTGACGCGATCCCGGGCCAGACGACGTCGCTTCGCATCCGCCCCGACCGCGCCGGCACGTTCGAGCTCAAGTGCGCCGAGTTCTGCGGCGTCCAGCACGCGGCGATGCTCGGTGCGGTCGAGGTGGTCACGCCGGGAGCGCTCCGGCAGTGGCTCTCGCAGCAGGGTCGCGCGACGCCCGCGGCGGTAGGCGGCCAGATCTTCGCCGGCGTGTGCGCGAAGTGCCATGGCCCCGACGTCGCCGGCAAGATCGGACCGAAGCTCGAGGGCAACCCGATCGTCGCCGACGCGGGGCAGGTCCGCTCGATCGTCACGCAGGGGATCGGCGCGATGCCGCCCGTGGGGCGCGGTTGGAGCGAGCGGGAGCTACGCGGGTTGACCACGTTCCTCAAGGCGATCGCGAAGGGAGGCGGCGGTGGCGGTTAGGACCGGCGTGACGCCCGCGCGGATCGCGTGGGAGCGCGGGCGGGTGATGAGCTGGGTCACCACCACCGACCACAAGCGGATCGGGATCCTCTACGTCAGCACGAGCCTCGTCTTCTTCCTCCTCGGCGGCGTGCTCGCGCTCTTGATCCGCACGCAGCTGATCCACTCCGGGCTCGAGGTCGTCTCGCGCGACACCTACAACGAGCTCTTCACGATGCACGGGACGACGATGGTTTTCCTCGTCGTCGTCCCTGTGTGGGCGGGATTCGCGAACTTCCTCGTGCCGCTGATGATCGGCACCCGCGACATGGCGTTCCCGCGCCTGAACGCGTTCAGCTACTGGCTCTTCCTGCTCGGCGGCCTGATCCTCTACTCCAGCTGGTTCGTGAGCGGCGGCGCGCCGAAGGCCGGCTGGACGAGCTACACGCCGCTGTCGGACATCTCGAGCGGCAACGGCCAGGACCTCTGGATCCTCTCGCTGCACGTGCTCACCTTCTCGTCGCTCGCCACGGCGATCAACCTCCTCGTGACCATCCAGAACCAGCGCACGCCGGGGATGACGTGGACGCGACTACCGCTGTTCGTGTGGTCGGTCGAGGTCTACGCGTTCCTGCTCCTGGCCGTGCTGCCGTCGCTCTCGGCCGGGCTGACGCTGCTCTTGATCGACCGCCAGTGGGATCTCGGCTCCAAATTCTTCCTCCCCGGCGAGGGCGGCGACTCGGTGCTCTGGCAGCACGTCTTCTGGTTCTTCGGCCACCCCGAGGTCTACGTGATGATCCTGCCCGCCTTCGGGGTGATCTCGGAGGTAATCCCGGTCTTCTCGCGGAAGCCGATTTTCGGCTACAAGGCGATTGCCTACTCGAGCGTGGCGATCGGCTTCCTCTCGCTGCTCGTGTGGGCCCACCACATGTTCACCGTCGGGCTGCCCAGCTGGCTCCAGGGCTTCTTCATGATCTCGTCGATGGTGATCGCCGTCCCCACGGGCATCAAGATCTTCAACTGGGTCGCGACCACGTGGCGCGGCAACCTCCTCTTCGACACGCCGCTCCTGTTCGCGCTCGGCTTCATCTTCGTGTTCACGATCGGCGGGCTGTCGGGGATCTTCGTCGCGGCCTTCCCGTTCGACTGGCAGGCACAGGACAGCTACTTCGTCGTCGCGCACCTGCACTACGTGCTCTTCGGCGGCTCGATCTTCGCCCTCTTCGCGGCGCTGCACTACTGGTGGCCGAAGCTGTTCGGGAGGATGCTCTCGGAGCCGCTCGGCAAGCTCGAGTTCTGGCTGCTCCTGATCGGCGTGAACGTGACCTTCTTCCCGCAGCACCTGCTCGGCCTCCTCGGGATGCCCCGGCGCGTGTACACCTACGAGCACAACGATCTCTGGAACGCGTACAACCTCGTGTCCTCGATTGGCTCCTACGTGATGGGCCTCGGGGTGCTGATCTTCCTGATCAACGTCGTGTGGACGCGTCGGCGGGCGCGCCGTGTCGGCAACGACCCCTGGCTGGGAGACACGCTCGAGTGGTACACGACCTCGCCGCCGCCCCCGCACAACTTCGACGAGGTGCCGTACGTGACGAGCCCGAGGCCGTTGCGCGACCTGCGGCGGCGGGCACAGGAGCTGGCGTGAGGGGCTCAGCGCCTGGTCCTTGGCTGCGGCTCTGCGCGCTCGGCGCGGTCGCGGCGGTCGGATTCGCGGTCGCGAGCGGCGAGCTCGGGCTCGCCCACCGCGTGCTCGTCGCGCTCGCGCTGCCGCCTCTCGCCGCCGTCGCGGTCGCCGCCTGGGTCGCCCACCCGGCGTTGCGGGTCTCCTCGGGCTTCGCGATCGCGTTGTTTCTTGCGGCGACTGCGGCGTGGTGGTCGCGGCCGCTCCACCTGACGCTCGCGGCCGGAGCGCTTGCCGCGGCGGCAGTCACGGCAGCGGTCTCGTTCCGGGGCCAGCCGGCGCGATCGGGGCCGTGGTCGGACTACGTGACGCTGACGAAGCCGCGGATCATGTCCCTGCTGCTGCTCACGGGCGCCGCCGGTATGTTCGTCGGCGCGGACGGCGTGCCGGCCCTCGGCGATCTCGCCGTGATGCTCACCGGCCTCGCGCTCGCCTGCGGCGGCGCGAGTGCGCTCAACCACGTGCTCGACCGCGACATCGACCGGCTGATGGGCTCCCGCACCGAGCGGCGGCCCGTCGCGTCCGGGCGCGTCCCGCCTGCGCGCGCGCTCGAGTACGGGCTCGCGCTCTCGGCGCTGTCGTTCGTCCTCCTCGCGAGCCTCGCCAACGTCGTGACGGCGCTGCTCGCGCTCGCCGGGAACCTGTTCTACGTGCTCGTCTACACCGGCTGGCTGAAGCGCTCGACACCCCAGAACATCGTGATCGGCGGGGCGGCCGGGGCGGTTCCGCCGCTTGTCGGGTGGGCGGCGGCGACGGGCGACGTCACGCTGCCTGCCCTCTTCCTGTTCCTCGTCGTGTTCGTGTGGACGCCCCCGCACTTCTGGGCCCTCGCATTGCTGATCCGGCGCCAGTACGAGGCCGCCGGCGTCCCCATGCTCCCGGTCGTACGCGGCGAACGCGAGACGACGCGCCAGATCCTGCTCTACACGGTCGGCCTCGTCGCGCTCACGCTCGCGCCTGTCGCCTGGGGCATGTTCGGCCTCGTCTACCTCGTCGCCGCCGTGTGGCTCGGGGCTGCGTTCCTGTTCGTCGCATGGCGCCTGCGGCGGGAGCCGACGCCGGCGCACGCCGCGCTCGCATTCCACTACTCGCTCGCGTACCTGGCCCTGCTGTTCGTGGCCATGGCCGCGGATGTCACCGTTTGAACCGTGCTCGAGATCGACCGCGAAACGCGCCACAAGAACCTTGTCCTCGGCTGGGCGCTCTTTGGCGTCTTCGTCCTGCTGTTCGCCGGGACCGTCGCTGTCGCGCTCGTCTATCTCGCCGTGGCCGACTAGGGCTCGAGCGCCGCCGCGACCAGCTGCGTACCGATCGCCTCCGCGTTCGTCTGATCGTCGTTCGTTAGCACGAAGACGGAGAGATCGTCGTCGGGAAGCCACGCGCCGAATGCGCGAAAGCCCCTGTTGTCGCCAGGGTGGTAGACCGCGCGTCTCCCGTGCATCGTCCCGACGAAGCAGCCGTACCCGTACGCGACCTGCGGCCCGACACGGGCGTGTGGCTTCACGAGCGCGGCGAGCGACTCGCCGGTCGGAAGCGATCCCGACGCGAGCGCGCCCTTCCAGCGGGCGAGGTCGCGCGTGCTCGACCAGATGTCCCCTGCGCCGATGCTGACTGTGTCGAGCTCGAACGACGGCACCGGCTCACCCGCGGAGTAGCCGACCGCTCGGGCGCCGGCGCGGGACGGGGCGTTCCCGGCCGCCGCGGTCGCCATCCCGAGCGGCGTGAAGATCGCACGCTCGAGGAACGAGGCGTACGGCGTTCCCGCCGTCAGCGCGACGATGTGGGCGAGGAGCACGAAGCCGAGGCTGCTGTATCGCCACCTCTCGGCCGGTCGCGAGTGCAGCGGCCGCGCGAAAATCGTCTCCAGCAATCGGTCGCTCGTCGTCGGCCGGTAGAGGTCGATCTCGGGATAGTCGGCCCAGTGTCCGATTCCCGAGGTGTTCGTCAGCAGGTGGTGGACCGTGATCGCCGCCCAGTCCGGCGGGCAGCGCGCGAACCAGCGGAAGATCGCGTCCTCCCGCGAGAGCTCGCCGCGCTCGGCGAGCACCACGATCGCCGCGGCGGCGAACTGCTTGCTCAAGGACGCGATCTGGAACGTCGTCGCCGGCGTGACGGCGACGCCGTTGACGCGATCCGCTGAGCCGAAACCCTCGTCGAGGAGCGTTACGTCGCCTCGCGAGACGAGCACCGCCCCGGCGAATCGAGACTCGTCGATCGCCGCCACGAGCCGACGGCACGGCGTTTCCATCGAGTTACAGTCGTGGGCCGACATGGCCGAGAGCATGACCGACGCGGACCTGGACGGAGTCTTCCTGGCGCGGCCGGAGCGCGTCGCCGCGGGGACGGCGCTGGCGGTCAAGGACTTGTTCGATACGGCCGGCCTGGTCACGACGTACGGCTCGGCGATCTTCGCCGACAACGTCCCCGACACGACCGCCGAAGCCGTGCGTCGCCTCGAGGCCGCCGGGTACGCGAACGTCGGCAAGACGAACCTGCACGAGTTCGCATACGGCGTCACGTCGCAGAACCCGCACTACGGCACGGTGCCGAACCCGACCGCGCCGGGCCGCACGAGCGGCGGCTCGAGCGGCGGGTCGGCCGCTGCGCTGGCCGCCGGGCTCGCGGACGCCGCGCTCGGCACCGACTCGGGCGGCTCGATCCGCATCCCCGCCGCGTGCTGCGGAATCGTCGGTTTCAAGCCGACGTACGACCTCGTCCCGCTGGACGGCTGCTTTCCGCTCGCGGCGAGCTTCGACCACGCCGGCCCCATGGCGCGCTCGGTCGACAAGTGCTCGCAGATGCTGGCCGCGCTCGTCCCGGAGCTCGAGCCTAGGAAGATCGCCCTCGAGGAGATCGAGATCGGCGTCGCCTGGACCGGGCTCGCCGAGCCGCTCGTCAGGCAGCGCCTCGAGGAGGCCGCGGCGGCGTTTCCGCGTCGGCGAGCGCTCGACCTTCCGCTCCCCGAGCGTTGGCAGGCCGCCTTCATGCGCGACGTCGCGGACGTCCACGCGGATTTGTACGCCGAGTTCGGCGACCTGTACGGCGAGAACGTCCGCGCGAAGGTCGAGCGCGCGCTGGCCGTGACGGACGTCGAGTACGAGCAGGCGCTCCGCGCGCGCGACGAGTATCGCGACCGATGCATGGAGGTGCTCGAGAGGGTGGATCTCGTCGCGACGCCGACGCTCGCATTCGTCGCGCCGCCGGCGGACGTCGACGAGGACGCGATTCGCGCGGCGATGATCCGCTTCACGCTCCCGTTCAACCTGCTCGGCTGGCCGGCGCTCGCGCTGCCGTGCGGCCCGGCCGAGGGAGGCCTGCCGGCGTCGGTGCAACTCGTGGCTCGACCCGGCGACGACGCGCTCGTCCTCGCCGCCGGGGCAGAGCTGGAGCGCCGGCTGCCGCGGATACCCGTGCCCGGACGAGCCATGTCGGGGGTCTGACCCCGGACGTGGCCACGGGGGCCACGGCTTCCGTAACAAAGGTGTCACGACTTCGGGTCAATTCCGAACACCCCCTGCACGCGAGCCGATCGCGCGCCGACGCGATCGTCCCTGCCGGCCGTGTCGGGGGTCTGACCCCTGATAGGTCCTCGTCAGACCTGTCGCGGCTTGGCGCGCGCTACAGGGTCGCTCGGACCGCGTCCTCGTAGACGCGGTCGCGGCCGAACTGCTCGAGCTCGTCCGAGAGCAGGTCGCTCGGAGGCGGCGGATCGCCGGGCGGGAACGGCGCCGGCTCGCCGTCGACGTCGACGCCCACGAGCCGGTCTCCCGGCTCGTGCTCCAGCGCGACCGGCCGCCGCAGCCGCGAACGCAGCCAGCCCGCGAGCAGGTTCGCCTGGGCCAGCGTCCCGCGCACGCGAATGCGGTCCACGTCTGCGATTCCCGGCCACAGCGACGCGAGCATCGCGCGCCAGCGGCTGGTGCGGGCCCACGCGATGTCGGAGACGACGACGCGGTCGAAGCGCTCGGTGAGCCCCGCGTAGTCGGCCGGTAGGTCCGGCCATTCGGTGCTGTCCACGATCAGGCGGTCGGCGAGGTCGATCATCTGCTCGAAGGGGCCGTCGCCGTACGGCGGCCGCCCGCGCCAGCGAAGGAAGACGGGGAGATCCGCGATCAGGAGCGGGGCGACGATGCTCGCAGGCGCGACGCACCGGCGCCCACGCAGCCGCAGCTCGATCACCTCCGAGCAGACCTCTCGCTCGGTGTCGGGGAGGGCAAAGCAGCGCAGCGAGACGGTGGCGTCCAGCGCGTCGGCGTCGGCGCCCGGATCGGGAACGAGCACGATCGTCCGTGACGGATGCCGCTCGGCGAGGCCGGCGAGCGTGTCGAAGGCCTGCCGCTCCCATTCCGGCGGGACCCACGCGAGATGCGTGAGCACGCTCGTGCGGAGCTGCGGGGCCCCGTCGGAGTCGCTCTCGAGCCGCAGGGCCGCGAGCTGCCGCTCGATCTCGACGACCGAGGTGTCCTCGCCGCTCCACTCGTCGACTCGCTCTGCGGTTGCCATGCGGTCAGTGCGTGCGCCACGCGCGCGCGTCGCGCGCGAGCAACTCGTCGGCGCTCGGAGGTCCCCACGTGCCGGCTGGATAGTTCGGAAAGCTGGGACGATCGCGCTGCCACAGCGCGACGATCGAGTCCACGAGCGCCCATTGCTCCTCGATCTCGTCGCTGCGCGTGAACAGGGTCGCATCCCCGAGCATCGCGTCGAGGATGAGGCGCTCGTACGCCTCGGGAAGCCCGGTGCGGAAGGCGCCGCCGTAGAGGAAATCCATGTGCACGGTGCGGATCCGCATGCCTTGGCCCGGCACCTTCGCGCCCACCTCGAGCGACACGCCCTCGTTCGGCTGGATGTGCACGACGAGGACGTTCGGGCGCATCTCCCCACCGGCGACCTCCTCGAACGGCGGGTGCGGCGCGCGCTTGAACTGGATCGCGATCGTCGTCTCGCGCCGGGGCAGCCGCTTCCCCGTGCGGACGTAGATCGGCGTGTCCGCCCAGCGCCAGCTGTCGACGAAGAGCTTCGCCGCGACGAACGTCTCAGTCATGGAGTCGGACGCCACGCCCTCCTCCTCACGGTACGCCGGAACCTCCTCCCCCTCGACGTACCCCCTCCCGTACTGCCCGCGCACGACGTGCTTGGGGCCAGGCGTGTGCATCGCCCGCAACACCTTCACCTTCTCGTTGCGGACCGAGTCGGCCGTGAAGTCGATCGGCGGCTCCATCGCCGTCACGGCGAGCAGCTGCAGCAGGTGGTTCTGGACGATGTCCCGGATCGCGCCCGCCTGCTCGTAGAAGTTGGCGCGGCCCTCGATCCCCATCGACTCCGCGACGGTGACCTGAATGTGGTCGATGAACTGGCGGTTCCAGATCGGCTCGAAGATCCCGTTCGCGAACCGCAGCGCGAGCATGTTCTGGACGGTCTCCTTGCCGAGGTAGTGGTCGATCCGGAACACCTCGGTCTCGGTGAACTGCCGGTGGATCGCCTCGTTGAGCGCACGCGCGGAGGCGAGGTCGTGGCCGAACGGCTTCTCGACGATCAGGCGCGTCCAGCCGTCGGTCTCCCGGCGCTCCCCGATCTCCTCGACGAGCGTTTCGATCGCATTCGGCGGCACGGCGAGGTAGTAGACGCGGTTGCCGCGCGTCCCGCGCTCCTGGTCGAGCTCCTTCAGCGTCGCGACGAGGCGGTCCTCGCCGTGCTCGTCGGCTGCCTCGGTCGACACGTAACGCACGCCGCCCGCGAGCGCGTCCCACACGTCCTGCCGAAATTCGTCCCGTCCGAACTGCTTGACCGCCTCCTCCATCCGCGCGACGAAGTCCTCGGTCGACCAGTCGCTACGGGCCGCGCCGACAACGGCGAACGACTCCGGCAGCAACCGGCGGAACGCGAGCGAGTAGAGCGCGGGAAACAGCTTGCGCCGCGTGAGGTCGCCCGAGGCTCCGAAGATCATGAGCACGCAGGGCTCGGGCGTGCGCGTGAGATCGAGTCCCTCGAGGAGCGGGTTCTCGACCTGCTCGCGCTCGGCGACCGCCATCAGCTGCGCGGATCGTCGGGGCGGGCCATCGCCTTCTCGATCGCGCGGACGGCGTGGCCGCCGAACTGGTTGCGGAGCGCCGCCGCCACCTTGGCGCCGAAGTTGATCTCCCGTCGCGACGCGAAGCGCGAGAAGAGCGACGCCGCGATCGCGGGAACGGGAACGGCGGCGTTGATCGCCTCGTTGATCGTCCACCGGCCCTCGCCCGAGTCCTCGACGTAGCCGGCGATGTCCTCGAGCGCGGACCCGTGCTCCTCGAAGGCCTCGTGCAGCAGGTCGAGCAGCCACGAGCGCACCACCGAGCCGTAGCGCCAGATGCCGGCGATCTCGAGCAGGTCGAGCTCGTACTCGGAGTGGTACATCAGCTCGAATCCCTCGGCGTACGCCTGCATGAGGCCGTACTCGATCCCGTTGTGCACCATCTTCACGAAGTGGCCCGAGCCGGCGGCGCCGACGTGCGCCCAGCCCTCCGGCGGCGCGAGCGTCTGGAAGACCGGCTC
>JBKOYJ010000039.1:0-7490 GCA_046725345.1 Actinomycetota bacterium
GTCGTCCAGTCGTGAGCTGAGGCGCGCCAGTCGTCGCGGCGGCGATGGAGCCAGCCACCTGCCTGGTCTGGCGGCCCGAGGCGCGCGAAGCACCAGTCGGCCGTCTGCGCGTCGAACCTTTCCCAGGCCCACTCGATGACGACGACCGTGCCTCCGCGCCGAAGCGGGCGTTTGATGCACTCGATCACGTGCGTCGGATCGCCGACGTGATGCAGCGACGCGGAGGCGATGACCGCATCTAGAGGTTCCGGAGGCCGCGCGTGCTCGAACTCGATCCGCTGGTAATGCGATCCTTCGGGTGCCTGCGGATCGATCCCGATCGCTTCGTAGCGGCCCGCGAGCAGCATCGGGACGAACCCGCCAGACGAGCCGCAGCCGAGATCCACGACTCGTGCAGGCGCAGGCGGCAGACGGCTGCGTACGAACGGCCACATGGCGGCAAGCCATCGGTCGCCGGGTGTCACACCGCGCTGCGTCGTCGAGCTAGACAAGGAGCGGCACGTCCGCCGTCAGCACCTCGTTGCCGTCGTCGGTGATCACGACGGTCAGTCACAAGCACAGCCTAGGTGCTCGGGCGACCGCGATCCGCGTCCGTGTTACGGCGCCCGGCGTCTCTTGCCGCCGAGGCTGAGGTCGACGCCCAGCTGGCGCAGCATGCTGAGGTCGTCGCGCACCGCCCAGTGTTCGCGGATCTGGCCGCCGGCGACGCGGTAGATGTGCACGTGCTTGACGGTGTACGACCGGCCGCTGGCCGGGAACGTGAGTCCGAACGCCCTCAGTTCTTCATCGAGCGTGCGGGTGATCGTCATCAGCGCGACGACGTACTCCGCCTCCGCGACGAGCAGGTCGATCACGTTCGCCGACCCCGGTCGGCCGCCGAGTTGCGTGGCGAGCTTCTTGAAGTCATCGCTGCCGCGACGGCCCGTGACGTGGTTGTAGAAGTCGGGCGCGAGGTAACGATCGACCGCGGCGACGTCGCCCTCGTCGAAGACCGCGCGCGCGTAGCGCCGAACGAGCTCCTTGTTCTCCTCTTCGCTCATCGCGACGTCATGCGACTCAACCACGTCGAGCGGCCCATCACACTGTCATTCCCGTGGCCCTCGCGCTGAAGAAGCCCGACTCGCGTCTTGCCAGCCAGTCCGAGGAGCTCGTGCGGACCTGTGCGCCCGACTTCCTGACCAACCACAGCTTCCGGAGTTACGCCTGGTCGATCGCCCTGGCCGACCGCGACCACGTTCGCTTCGACGCCGAGCTGCTCTACATCGCCGCGCTGCTCCACGACATCGGGCTCGTGGCACGTTTCGACACCGGGCGGCGCTGCTTCGAGGAGGACGGTGCTGCGGTCGCCGCCGAGCTGGCGGCCGCCGAAGGGTGGCCGGACGAGCGGCGGGAGGCGCTAGCCGAGGCGATCCGCCTCCACGTCGCCGTCGAGATCGCGCTCGAGGACGGGCCGGAGGCCTATCTGCTCTGGCACGCGACCGGTCTCGACGTCACCGGGCACCGCCACGGCGATCTCGCGCCGCAGGCCATTGACGAGGTCGTTACCGCGTACCCGCGGCTCGATTTCAAGCGCGGCTTCGTCGAGTTGGTCGCGCGCCAGGCGGCGCAGAAGCCGAATCTGAACTGTTGGGCCGCCAGGGTTGTGGCGGCAGGTATCGGCGAGCGCATCGCGGCCGCGCCGTTCGCGTCGTAGCTCTCAAGGGCCGCGAGGTCAAGCTCCGGTCGAGCTCCACAAAACCGACCCTGAGGCTCTATGCTCGCGGCGTGAGGCAGACGGGCATCCGCGCCACGAGCCGGACTAAGTTCCTCCTCGAGGAATCGCAGCTCCCGCGGCGTTGGTACAACATCCGCTCCGACATGCCCACGGCCCCGCAGCCGGTGCTGCATCCGGGCACCGGGCAGCCGGTCGGGCCGGACGACCTCGCGCCACTGTTCCCGATGGAGCTGATCGGCCAGGAGGTGAGCGAGGAGGCGGAGATCGCCATTCCGGAGGAGGTCCTGGAGATCTACGGCCTCTGGCGCCCGACGCCGCTTTTCCGCGCGTCGCGGCTCGAGGAGGCGATCGGCACCCGCTCGCGGATCTTCTACAAGTACGAGGGCGTCAGCCCGCCCGGGAGCCACAAGCCGAACACTGCGGTCGCGCAAGCCTTCTACAACAAGAAGGAAGGGCGCACGCGGCTCTCGACCGAGACCGGCGCGGGCCAGTGGGGCAGTGCGCTCGGGTTCGCGTGCAGCCTGATCGGGCTCGAGTGCAAGGTCTACATGGTCAGGATCTCGTACGAGCAGAAGCCGAACCGGCGCTCGCTGATCCAGGCCTGGGGCGCGGAGATCGTGCCGAGCCCGTCCGAAGACACCGAGTCCGGCCGCGCGATCCTGGAGGAGAATCCAGACTCGCCGGGCAGCCTCGGGATCGCGATCTCGGAGGCGGTCGAGGACGCGGCCGGCCGGGACGACACCGCCTACTCGCTCGGGAGCGTCCTCAACCACGTGCTCCTACACCAGACGGTGATTGGCCAGGAGGCGCTTGCACAGATGGAGCTCGCGGGCGCCTTCCCCGACGTCGTCATCGGCTGCGTCGGGGGCGGCTCGAACTTCGCCGGCCTCGCCTTTCCGTTCCTGCGCGAGAAGATCGCCGGCCGCGATATCGACCTGCTGGCCAGCGAGCCGGCCGCCTGCCCGACTCTGACGCGCGGCCTCTTCGCCTACGACTTCGGCGACACGAGCAAGCTGACGCCCCTCGTCGCGATGCACACCCTCGGTCACGACTTCGTCCCGGCCCCGATTCACGCCGGCGGCCTTCGCTACCACGGCGTCGCACCCCTGATCTCGCAACTCGTGGTCGACGGACTGATCCGCGCCGAGGCGTACCTGCAAAACGACGTCTTCGCGTCGGCCGTCCTCTTCGCGCGAAGCGAGGGGGTCCTCCCCGCGCCAGAGGCAGCGCACGCGATTCACGGGACGCTGCAGGCGGCGAAGGCGGCCGACGAGGCGGGCGAGGAGCGCACGATCCTGTTCAACCTTTCCGGCCACGGCCACTTCGACATGGGCGCCTACGACAGCTACTTCGCCGGCAAGCTCGAGGACGTCGCCTTGGACGAAGAGGAGATCAACCGCGCGCTCCGCGCGATCGAGGGCCTGCCGAGCCCCGCTTAACCCGAAGCAGGAGCCGGAGGCGGGCCCCCGCCGCTGAACGAGGCGCCGTAAGGCGCCGTCTCCCGCTACGTGCGCTCGACCCGGTCACTTGCGCAAAAGCGTTCCTTGATGCCTGTCGCCCGCGGCGCGCATGCCATCAGCCTCTGAGAAGACGCTCGCCGAGCCGTCGTTGTTGCGTCCCTCGCCCAAATGCAATAGGAACCGCACGCGAGCGTCTTTAGAGCAGAAGCACGCGACCGAAAGGAGTCTGTCGCATGACCACCATCACCGCAGGGACGGACCGGGAGGAATCCTCAGCGCTCAAGTGGGGCGTCTACCTCATGTCGCTCGCGGGATTCGCCTTCATCGGGTACGCGGTCATCTTCTTGATCCGCAACTTCACCGGCGACTTTCTCGAGCTCGGCATCGGGCCCGACCAGGTCGCGAGTGGCAAGGACGAGATCAAGGCGTTCGACAACGACCTCTACCACTACATCAGCCACCTGCACATCGCGATCTCGGGGTTCATCGCGTCGACGGGCCTCGCCGTCTCCGCCCTCGCGTGGTTCGGCGTGCGCCGCCGCCAGATGTGGGCGTGGGTCACGGCGGTCGCGGCGCCCGTGCTCGCGCTTGCCGTCGCCCTCCCTTCGCACTACGCGTGGGGCTTCGCCACGACCGGTCATCTCGGGCTCATCTACCTGGCGACGACGATCTTCGTCGCGGGCGCCGCCCTGGCGCTGAAGGACCTTCGGGAAACCAGGAGCTGACGATGGCCGCAACTATCCTCACTCGTTAAGTCCTGGGAAGGCGCGATGGCCGTTGACGCGAGATCGATGTCGAGCTGCTGAAGGGCGAGATCAGGAAGACCTACGCCTCGGTCTCAGTAAAGAGGCCGCAAATGTCCGTTCGCGTCGAGGGTCCAGGCGCGGGAGAGCCGTGTCGCCTACTTCTTCCGCCCGCATTGCTCGAGGAGCAGACCCACGAGCTCGAGGCGTTCCGACTCTTGCTCGTCGCGGCCCTCGTCGACCTCCTGGACGGCCCGGCGCTCTGCGATGAGCATCCGAAGCGCTTCCTGTATGCGTTCGACGCTAGCCATCGATGATCGTCGGCTCAGCTCCGTGTACGCGGTACGAGCCCTCGTGTCTGGGCGCGTAGGCATACGGGTGGTAGAAGGCGTCGATCGCATCGCCTGGCTCGACGACAGTCTGAAAGCCCCCGCCGGTTGGCGACTCGCGAACGGAAAGCTCCACTCGGTTTGTCCGGGGGTGCCACAGGAGGAGCACTTCGACCGTCCCGCTGCGGCGCTGGGCCAGCTCGCGGGTCGGCGCGCTCATCCATTCGCCCCTCGCGGCAGGTGGACCGTCGTCGCTCGCGAGGGTCCGTACGGGGCTGGCGGCTCTGTCAGTCATCGGTCTCGACCTCTTTGCCTGCCGGTGAGAGCGCGTCCCAGCCCCCGCCGAAGTCCTGCAAGCCCTCGCCTCGGGTCTGACCCGGCTTTCTGTCCTCGACGAACCGGTAGAGCGGATGGCGTTCGCGGCGACCTACCCGCAGCGCACCGAGGCCCTGGTGCTACTGGGGAGCTTTGCACGGCTGATGCAGGCACCCGACTATCCGATCGGTGTTCCCGAAGAGGTCTACGAAGCGCGCGTCGCCGTGCTGCAGGCCGACGACTGGCTCACCGCCGCGACGAGCGAGTGGCTCGCGCGCGTGGCGCCGTCTGCGGCGCGCGATCCTGAGCAACTCCGCTGGTACGCGTCCTACGTCGCGAAGGGAGCGAGCCCCGCGGCGGCGCTCGCGCTGCGCGAGATGAACCGCCAGATCGACGTCCGCGACGTCCTGCCCGCAGTCGCCGTGCCGACGCTCGTCGCGTTCCGCGAGCGCGAGGAGTACCGCGAACGATCGGCGTATCTCGCCGAGCACATCCCAGGCGCCGACGTGTCGGTGGTGCCGGGCGATGACCACCTCCCGTGGGAGGGTGACCAGGGCGCGGTGGTGGGCGCGATCGAGCGCTTCCTCGCCCATGTCGAGCACGAGGCCGAGCCGAACCGCGTGCTTGCGACGGTGCTCTTCACCGACCTCGTCGGCTCGACGGCCAAGGCGGTCGAGCTCGGCGACCGCGAGTGGCGCCGCGTCCTCGACCGGCACTACGCGCTAGTGCGAGCGCACCTCGGCCGCTTCCGCGGGCAAGAGGTGGACATCGCCGGGGACGGCGTGTTCGCGCTCTTCGACGGCCCCGCGCGCGGCGTCCGCTGCGCCGCCGCGCTCGTCCGTGCCGTTCGCGGCCTCGACCTCGAGCTCCGTGCGGGCCTGCACACGGGCGAGGTCGAGCTCGAGGACGGCCGCCCAACAGGTGTGGCGATCCACATCGGCGCCCGCGTCGTCGCGCTCGCCGGTCCGGGTGAGGTGCTCGTCTCGAGCACCGTCAAGGACATCGTGGCCGGCTCCGGGATCCGCTTCGGCGAGTGGGGCCGCGCGGAGCTGAAGGGCGTGCCCGGCGAGTGGACGCTCTTCCGTGTGGAGTCGCCGTGATCGGCTAAAGGGCCCGAGCTCCATCAAGATGTCGCCCTGATGCCGGACGAACCGCTCGACGTCGTCTGCCTCGGCATTCTCGTCGCGGATGTGATCGCACGGCCGGTCGAGGGCCTTCCCGCGCGGGGAACGCTCGAGCTCGTCGACGAGGTCGGCCTGCGCGGAGGCGGCTCGGCGCTCAACACCGCAAGCGCCTTGACCCGGCTCGGGCTCCGTGCCGGCGCCGCGGGCAAGGTCGGAGCCGACCCGTTCGGCGAGTTCCTGCTCGGCCTGCTCGACGACCGCGGGATCGACCGGCGCGGCGTGCTCGTGGATCCGTCCGTGCCGACGTCCGCGACCGTCGCGCTCGTCGACGGCGAGGGCGAGCGGACGTTCCTGCACCTACCCGGCGCGAACGGCCGGTTGCGAGCGGAGGAGCTCGACCGGGAGGTTCTGTTCTCGGGCCGGGCGCTGCACCTGGCCGGTGCGCTCGTGCTCGACGACCTCGACGGTGAGCCGGCCGCGGACATCCTCGCGGAAGCACGGCAGCGCGGGATGCTGACGAGCCTCGACACAGTGTTCGCGAGCGGGCGGTGGGCGCGCGTACTGCCCTCGCTTCCGTACGCCGATCTCTTCACGCCCGGGCTCGGCGAGGCGCGAGCGATCAGCGGCGAGGACGACCCTGCTCGGGCTGCGTCGTGGCTTCGCGACCGCGGCGTCGGCGAAGTGGTCGTGACGATGGGGCCGGCGGGCTGCTACGCGGCCGGGCCCGACTTCGAGGGCGCTGTGGCGGCCCCGTCCGTGCAGGCGATCGACGGGACCGGCTCGGGAGACGCGTTCGCTGCCGGGCTCGTCTACGGCAGGCTCGCGGGTTGGCCGTTCGAGCGGCGGGTGCGGTTCGCGAACGCCGTCGGCGCGCTCGCGACGACGGCGGTGGGAGCGTCCGAAGGCGTGCGCGGCCTCGACGAGTCCCTGGCTTTGGCGGGATGGCCGTGAATCCGCGGCTCAACCGGCTCTTCGCCGCTGACGGACGCTGCTTCGACGTGGCAGTCGACCACGGCTTGTTCGGCGAGGCCGCGTTTCTCACCGGGATCGAGGACATGGAACGGGCCGTCGCAACGCTTGTCGAAGCGCTGCCGGATGCGATCCAGCTCTCGCCCGGACAGGCTCCGCTGCTTCAGCGGCGGCGCGGGCCCAAGCCGGCGCTCGTGCTGCGCACGGACGTCGCGAACGTCTACGGCCGCGAGGGCGTTGGCCGCGAGTATTTGTTCAGCGAGCTGATCGAGGACGTCGTCGAGGAGGCGCTCGCTCTCGACGCCGCGTGCGTCGTCGTCAACCTGCTGCTCCTGCCCGGCCAACCGGAGCTCCACCACGCCTGCGTTCGAAACGTTTCCGCGTTACGCGCTGCAAGCGCCCCCGTCGCCATGCCGCTGATGGTGGAGCCGCTCGCGATGAAGCCCGGCGAGTCGGGCTACGGCGTCGACGGAGACGCAGACACGATCGCCACGCTCGTCCGCCAGGCAGTGGAGCTCGGCGCCGACGTGATCAAGGCCGACGCGACCGACGACCTCGATGACTACGCGCGCGTGCTCGAGGCGGCCGGAGCCTTGCCCGTGCTCGTCCGCGGCGGCGGACGTGCGACCGACGAGGAGATTCTGCGCCGCACGGAGGTCGTCGTCCGGCTCGGTGCGGCCGGCATCGTCTACGGGCGGAACGTCATCCAGCATGAGCAGCCGGCCGCGATGACCCGCGCGCTGATGGCGGTGGTGCACGACGGCGCCTCCGCGGCCGACGCGCTCGCGATGCTGAATGGCTGAGCGCGTCGTCCGCTTCGCAATCGTCGGCGGCGG
>JBKOYJ010000051.1:0-11989 GCA_046725345.1 Actinomycetota bacterium
CAGCGCTTCCTCGCCGTTGTCGCGCAGGGCGAAGAACGCGATCAGCGCGCCGACGAAGAGGAGCAGCACGATCCCCCAGATCCACCAGCGCTCGCGCCACCACGGCGGCGGAGTGCGGGAGCGTCGCACCTCGGTCACGGCCTCGCGCTCATCGCGAACTCGCTCGCGGTCGTAGCGCGGATCGCCGGCCATGCCGCCCGTTCCTGCCCCCGGACGACAGTCCGTACACGCGCGCGTTTGGTCGCGCCCGGCTCGACGCATACGAGCCTCATGGGCGCCGCGCGCGACACCGCCGAGCCGCTCGTTCCCGACCGGCCGACGCTGCCGAACCTGCGTGAAGCCGCGGCCGGATGCCGGGCGTGCCCGCTCTGGGAGACGGGCACGCAGACCGTCTTCGGCGAGGGTGCGCGGAGCGCCGAGGTGATGCTCGTCGGCGAGCAGCCCGGCGACCAGGAGGACCGACAGGGGCGGCCGTTCGTGGGACCGGCGGGCAAAGTGCTCGACACGGGGCTCGAGGAGGCCGGAATCGACCGCGCGCTCGCCTACGTCACCAACGTCGTCAAGCACTTCAAGTGGACGGCGCGCGGGAAACGACGCATCCACGCAAAGCCCAACTGGGGCGAGATCGCCGCCTGCCGTCCGTGGCTCGACGCCGAGCTCGCCGTCGTGCGGCCGCAGGTGCTCGTCTGCCTCGGCTCGACGGCGGCCCAGGCGCTCCTCGGCCGCGGCTTCCGCGTGACGCGCGAGCGAGGGACGCTCGTCGAGACCGAGCTCGCGCCCTACGCCACGGCGACGGTGCACCCGTCGTCGATTCTGCGCGCGCCCGACGACGCGACGCGGGAGGCCGAATACGCGGCGTTCGTCGACGACCTCCGCGTCGTCGCGCGCCTACTCGAGCGCGTCCGCGCATAGAAGCGAACGCGCCCGCCTTCTACTGGTGCATCTGCGCGGGACTGCCGGGCAGGTGCAAGAGGTTCTCGACGTCACGCACGCCCTGGATCGACCGTGCCTTCTCGACGAGCTCCTCGATCATCTCCGGCCGGGGAACCTCGCCGCGAAGCTGGACGACGCCGTCCTGGACGTTCACGTTGATCTGGCCCTTCGGCACGTCGGCGTCGCGGAAGAGCACCGTCTCGACCTTCGAGGCGAGCGCCGGATCGTTAAGGTCCTTGGGCTCCTCCTGCAGGTGCGTCGCCTTCTGCGTCACCCCGTGGGCGGTGGCCGAGACCTGCCGCGCCTTCCGGCCGAGCTCACGGCCGCGGTGACGGAAGAACGCCGGGATCCGCTGGGCGAGCTGAGCCCTTCGACTGCGGCCGCTGACCGGGTCGAAGAAGAAGGCGACGAGCGCACCAGCGAAGGCGAGCACGGGGAGGACGAACCGGTTCTTCGAGCTCCGATCTCGCTTCACCATTTCCATGGGACCCCCTATCGGCAGGAAAATTTCGGACGCGCTGCGCCTACCCGCGAGCGACGCCGGGAAACGTCTGCCGACCAGACGCGCAAGCGCGCCGGAGGACGGTGCGAGCGGTGACGGGTCAGTCGCCCCAGTCGAAGTCGCGGGAGCGGCCCCAGAGGCTCTCCTCGGCCTCTGTGAGCTCGACGTCTCCCGTGTCCTCGCCGGGCCACGTGAGGGCATCCGCCTCGTCGATGAACACCTCGCCGTCCATCGTCTCTTCGAGGCGCGCCTGCTCCTCGGTCTTGAACAGGGGGTGATTCTGGAAGGGATCCTCGTTCCTGTAACGGTCGATCGGGTGCGTGTCCTCGAGCTGCGAATTCCGTGCCTTCAGCCGAAGATGATCCTCGATGACCATCGCGAATACGGACGGTGTCGCTACCGGCATTCCTGTCCTCCCTCTCGGACGCCTTGGGGACGGCGCGGGATTCTAACCCCCTTTCGACGTGGCGATGCGCGACGAGGTTAGTCCGTCGGCTGGACGGCATGTGCGCCGTCGGCGATTTCGACGCGATTCTTCCCCTGCCGCTTCGCGCCGTAGAGGGCGGCATCGGCGGCCGTGAGCAGCTCCTCGCGTGAGGACGCGGGCGGGTACGCCGCGACGCCACAGCTCGTCGTGACCCGAACGGCGTTCCCGTCGGCGATGTGGACGGCTCGCCCTGCGAGGACGCTCCGGACGCGCTCGGCGACGATGAGCGCACCCTGCGAATCCGTATCCGGTAGCAGGAGCAGAAACTCCTCGCCGCCCCAGCGAGCGGCGAGGTCGACCTCGCGGAGGTTCTCGCGCAGCACGCCGGCGAGGAGGCGCAGGACGGCGTCCCCCGATTCGTGTCCGTGCGCGTCGTTCACCGCCTTGAAGTCGTCGAGGTCCGCGAGCACGACGGCGATCGGCGATCCATAGCGATCGGCGCGGGCGAGCTCGGCGGCGAGCGCCTCCTCCGCGCGACGGCGATTCGGCAGCCCCGTGAGGCTGTCGATCAGCGCCTGCTGCTCGACCATGTGGTGCAGGCGCGCGTTCTCGAGCGCCACGGCGGCCTGACCGACGAGCAGTGACGCAGTATCGACGTCCTCGCTCGCGAAGTCCGTGCCGGAGAGAACGAGCGTGCCGAAGCTCTCGCGGCCGGCCGTCACCGGAAGCTCGATCCGGTCGTCGCCGTCGAGCTCGCCGGACCGCGCCACCTCGCCGGTCGGCGTCAGGAACGCGCCGCCGGCCGCGGAGGTCGCCTCGACCGCGGTCTCCACGATCGTGCTGCGGAGGAGGTCGACGTCATGCGTGGCCGAGAACACCTGGCCGAGCCGAAGCGTCGCGCGGCGCACGCGGCGGCGCTCGGCCTCGAGCTCCTCTCGACGAGCCTCGAGCTGCGCCACCATGTCGTTGAACGCGTGGCCCAGCTGCGCGAGCTCGTCGCGGCCGCGAACCTGCACTCGCCGCGTCAGGCGGCCGCCCGCGATCGAGCCCGCCGCGGCGACGAGGTCGTGGACAGCGCGGACGATCGCGCGGCCTTCGAGATACGCGACGATGCCGACGAGGAGCAGCGCGATCGCGAATGCGAGGAGCAGTCGCTGGCGCGCGGAGTCGACGGCGCCCTCGATTCCCTCCTCCGGCGCGATCGCGGCAAGCGACGGCGGGCCAGCGGCGGCGAGGACGCGAAACGCGCCGCGTGGCGTGTCGACCGTGACGGCGCGGCCCGGCTGCGTCTCGAGCCGCAGGCCGAGGAGATCGCGCGCACCTGCCACGACGCGACCGCGCCGGATCACGACCATCCGCTCGCCGTGGGTCGACCCGGTGCGGCTCGTCAGCGATGCGGCGAACGCGTCGTCGAGCGGCACGACTGCAACGACCGAGCCGAGCCGGCGGAGGGGACCAGTCGAGACGACGGAGACGCGGCGAAGCACGGCATCTGCGGTCGATGCGCCGAGGCGAAGCGTGCCCGCCTCGATCCGTAGATGTGGGCTTCGAGCGAGCAGTTGCTCGAGCCGAACGCGGTCGCGACCTGCGAGAGCGCGCTGGAACGTCCGCGAACGTGCCAGGCGCACAGCCTCGCGCTGCGCCTCGGCGAGCTCTTGCCGGTACGCCGCCGTCCCCGACCGAAGCGCGGCGTCCAAGCGGGCGTCGACGATCGCCACTTCCCGATGCTCGAGGGCCGACTGGAACGTGACGAAGGCAGCCGCGAGCGGCAGAAACGTCAGCACGACGAAGTAGAGGACGAGCTTGCGCTTGAAGCTCATTGGGCGACCACCGGACGACGAAGATGACCTTCTCCGTGTTGTCGGCGGTAGAACGTGAGCGCTTGAGCTTCAGCGCGTCAGCGCTTCTCGTGCGATCCGATCCTGCTCGACGAGGTGGGCGGTCGGGTAGCCCTCGCTCGGGCTCGCGCGCCAGGGCCGCCCGACGTAGCGAAGCGGGACGCGGCCGCCGATCGCCTCCTCGAGCCGGTGGCGCACCGAGCGCCACGGGCCCATGTTCTGCGGCTCCTCCTGCGCCCAGACGACCTCCTCGAGCGCCGGGTAGGCGGCGACGAGCTCGCGCACGCGCTCGAGCGGGAAGGGATAGAGCTGCTCGAGCCGTGCGACTGCGACGGCCGGCCGCGACGCTTCGCGCTCCGCGTGACCGGCGATGTCGTAGAAGACCTTGCCCGAGCAGAGGACGAGACGGCGCACGTCCTCGCGGCTCGTCGCGCCGGCGTCGTCCAGAACTGGCTCGAACGCACCCTCCGTGAGGTCGGCGAGCGTCGAACCGGCATCCCCCAGCCGGAGCAGGCTCTTCGGCGTCATCACGACGAGGGGGCGCCCGTTCGGATCGAGCGCCTGCCGCCGCAGCAGGTGGAAGTACTGGGCGGCCGTCGTCGGATTGGCGATCCGGACGTTTTGCTGCGCCGCTAGCTGCAGAAAGCGCTCGAGACGCGCGCTCGAA
The DNA here is from genome assembly GCA_046725345.1 of Actinomycetota bacterium. Taxonomy (GTDB): domain Bacteria; phylum Actinomycetota; class Thermoleophilia; order Gaiellales; family Gaiellaceae; genus JBKOYJ01. Next base: position 4,368 of record JBKOYJ010000051.1, read on the forward strand.
TGCTCGGGGCCGTTGCCCTCGTAGCCGTGCGGGAGCAACAGCGTCAGACGCGACGTCTGGCGCCATTTCGAGAGCCCCGAGACGACGAACTGGTCGAGGATCACCTGCGCGCCGTTCACGAAGTCGCCGAACTGCGCCTCCCAGAGCACGAGCGCGTCGCCGGCGGCGACCGAGTAGCCGTACTCAAAGCCGACACACGCGAGCTCCGAGAGCGGCGAATTGTAGAGCTCGAACGCCGCCGTCGCCTCGTCCAGGTTCTGGATCGGCGTGTACCGCTCGCCGTTCTGCGCGTCGTGAAGTACGAGATGCCGGTGCGAGAAGGTTCCCCTCTCGGTGTCCTGTCCTGTCAGTCGTGCCGGGATGCCGTCGACGACGAGCGTTGCGAACGCGAGCGCCTCCGCCTGGCCCCAGTCGATTCCGCCCTCGTCGAGCGCGGCGCGTCGCCGCTCGAGCGAGCGCCACAGCTTCGCGTTCGGCGTGAAGCCGTCGGGCAGGCGTAGGAGCTGCTCGTTGAGCGCGCGCAGGCGCTCCTCGGCCACGCGAGTCACGACCTCGGCGCTCGTCCCGTCCGGGACCGGCTCCGGTCCGGTCTCCGCCGGAATCGCGGCCCCGAAGGCTCGCTTCAGCTCGTCGTGCGCCGCGCGGAGCCGGGCCCGAGACTGTTCGACGAGCCCCTCGGCCTCCTCGGCGGTCACGACGCCCTCCGCGACGAGCTGCGACGCGAACTGCTCTCGGACGGTCGGATGGCCCTCGATCAGCTGCGCCATCAGCGGTTGCGTGTACGCCGGCTCGTCCTGCTCGTTGTGGCCGTGTCGGCGGTAGCCGACGAGGTCGATGACGAAGTCCTCGTGGAAGCGCGAGCGGAAGGCGAGCGCGAGCCGGCTCGCGGCGATCGCCGCCTCGGAGTCGTCCGCGTTGACGTGGACGATCGGGATGTCGAACCCCTTCGCGAGGTCGCTCGAATAGCGGGTCGAGCGTGCCTCGCTCGGATCGGTCGTGAAGCCGATCTGGTTGTTGGCGATCAGGTGCAGCGTCCCGCCCGTGCTGTACCCGGCGAGGTCGCCCAGGGTGAGCGTCTCCGCCACCGTCCCCTGAGCCGGGAACGACGCGTCGCCGTGGATGAGGACCGGCAGCGCGACGATGGGCTCGTGGACGCCCTCGCGGCTCGAGCGATCCGTCTGACGCGCGCGGGTGAGCCCCTCGACGACCGGGTCGACCGCCTCGAGGTGGCTCGGGTTGGCCGCGAGGGCGACACCGAGCTCGCCGGCCGCCGTCCGGCGCACGCCACGCGCGCCGAGGTGGTACTTGACGTCGCCGGTTCCGCCCTCGGGGTCGGCCGTCACCGCCTCGATCGTCCGTTCGCCCTCGAACTCGCGCAGGATCCACCCGTACGGTCGCCCGATCGTGTGGGCGAGGACGTTGAGCCGTCCGCGGTGCGCCATTCCGATCACCACCTCGTGCGTGCCCGCATCGGCCGCCAGCTCGAAAGCCTCGTCGAGCATCGGCACGAGCACGTCGAGCCCCTCGATCGAGAACTGCTTCTGGCCGAGGAAGGCGCGGCGGAGGTAGCGCTCGAGCCCCTCCACCTCGGTCAACCGGATGAGGAGCGCGCGCTTCTCGTCGGGCGTGAGCGGCTGGCGGTGGAGGCCCGACTCGATCGCCTGGCGCAGCCACACGCGCTGCTCGTGGTCGGAGATGTGCTCGATCTCGTAGGCGATCGTCCCGCAATACGTCTCGAGCAGCCGCGGGAGCGCGTCGGCGAGCGTCTCGCCCGGGACGTAGAGGCGGAGCAGGGACGCCGGGATCGCGGCCTGGAGCTCCGGCGTAAGCGGCGGATCCAGCCGCTCCGGCTCGAGCGCCGGATCGCCCGGAGGCTCGGAGCCGAGCGGGTCGAGGCGCGCCGCCAGGTGCCCATGTGTCCGGACTGCCTTGACGAGCGCGGTCGCCGCGGCAACCGCGCCGAGCATGGTCTCGTCGGGCGCGACCTCGGGGGGCGGCGGCGCGACGCGGGCGCCGTCGCGTCCTGCCGCACGCTCGAGTAGCCGGGCGAGCCCCGGGAGCGCGAGGGCGATGTCGCCGCTCTCGAACAGCTCGCGCCATTCGGGCGGAACCGACTCTGGATCCTCGAGGTACTCGTCGAGCAGCAGCTGCGCGTAGCCTGCGTTCAGAGCGTCGACGCCGTCGACCGCCATAGCTCGTGTTGTAGCAGCGGGCTCGCCGCCTGGCGTCGCCGGGCGGAGGAGCGGTCTAGAAGATCGGCTTCTCGACGATCACGGCGATCGTCATTCCGGCCACGAAGCAGAGCACCGAGACAGCGAGGGCGAGCGCGGCGAGGCGCTCGTGACGCCCGCCGATCGCGTTCGCCACCAGGGCGACGGCGATCGCGGCCGGCGCGATGCGAGCCGGCCGGTACACCAGGGCAACGAGCCCGGCGAACAGGGCCGCGGTGGCGAGAAATCCAGCCACAGTCTCGGCGGGACGATCGCGCTCGGCCGGAGCGCGGACGGCCACCTACTTCGCCCCGGCGGCGACGACCGGAGCGCGCCGCGCGTACGTACGCACGGGCCCTCCCCGCGGCCTCGGCCGGGGCCGTCCCGGCGCCGGACGGCGTGGACGGTGCCGCTCGCGCCGATCGGGGCCCGACCCTGGTTCGCGCACGGGCACGGCCGCCAGGCGCAGCGCCGGCTCCGGGGGACGCGGCTCCGCGCGAATCGCCCAGTAGACGACGAGGCAGAGGTAGACGACGGGGATCTTGAGGATCACCATCATGAAGACGATCTCGACGAGCGCCTCCCCACTCACCGGCCGTGAGTGTAGGCGATGAGTGCGCCGGCGGCGCCGAGGTTAGCCCTCGCCGCCGTGGGAATACGCGACTCCATGACCACGGTCTCCACCGACATCGCGACCCTGCTCGACCGGGGCGAGGAGCAGGGATGCCTGAATCTGTCCCAGTTCGGCGCGTACCTCCAGGAACTCGATGCTGACGAGGACGAGTTGGAGGCGCTCTACCGGCGGCTCGAGGAGCGCGGCATAGAGCTCACGGACGACTGCGCCCGCGTGGACGTCGGCGAGGCGACGTACGTCAACGGCACGCTCGCCACCATGACCACCGACTCGCTGCAGCTGTTTCTGAACGAGGCCGCCCGCTACCCCTTGCTGAGCGCGGCCGAGGAGGTGGAGCTGGCGAAGCGGATCGAGCGCGGCGACAAGCAGGCCAAGGACCGCATGATCAACTCCAACCTGCGCCTGGTCGTCTCGATCGCGAAGAAGTACCAGGGGCACGGGATCTCGCTGCTCGACCTGATCCAGGAGGGAATCATCGGGTTGATCCGTGCGGCGGAGAAGTTCGACTGGCGCCGCGGCTTCAAGTTCTCCACCTACGCCACCTGGTGGATCCGGCAAGCGGTGCAGCGCGGGGTCGCGAACAAGGCGCGCACGATCCGCATTCCGGTGCACATCGCGGAGCGAGAGCAGAAGATCTCACGCGCCGAGCGCGAGCTGACCGCGAAGCTCGGGCGAGCGCCGACCGACGCCGAGGTCGCGAAGGCTGCGAAGCTCTCGGCGAAGCACGTGCGTGAGGTGCGCGAGGCTGCGCGTGCGGTGACGAGCCTCGATCGTCCCATCGGCGACGAGAACGCCGGCGAGCTCGGCGACCTGTTCGCCACCGAGGGCGAGCCGGTGGAGGAAGAGGTGCACGTCAGCCTTCGGCACGACGCGGTTCGGCGGGCGCTCCGAAACCTTCCCGACCGCGAGCGGAAGGTGCTCGAGCTGCGCTACGGCCTGGATCACGATCCCGAGCCGAAGTCGCTCGAGGCGATCGGGCGCGAGCTCGGGCTGACGCGCGAACGCGTCCGCCAGCTCGAGACGCAAGCGCTCCGGCGACTCGCCACCGAGCGGGAGATCGAGGGTCTGGCCGCCTAGCGGTTCCGCGCGCCTCGAAGCCCCGCTACGGCGAGCACTGCTCCAACGGCGGTTGCGGCGAGATCGCGGTGCGTCGTCCACCAGAGATGGCCGCTTCCTGCCCGCGATTCGGCGTCGAAGCGGCCGTGCGTGCCGGGGTCGCCGGGGACCGGCTCGAACAGGTTGTCGGGGCGGTTCGCCTCGACCGGCTCGGGGGTCTGCTGCGCCTCGAAGCCCGTCTTCGCGAGGTAGAGATCCGCGAAGGCGGGCGCGACCTTGTCGCCGACGATCGCCCTCGAGGTCGAGAGGCCGACGTACAGCTCGCGCCGGCGATGCCTGGCGGCCCATACGATCGCTCGGGCCCCGATCTCGGGCTGGAAGATCGGCGGCACCGGCTGCGGTCGCTTCGGCAGCTTCGCGCGGCCCCAGTCGAACTGCGGGGTGTTCAGCGCGGGCAGCTGGACCATCGTGAGGTGGACGTCGATCCCGTCGTGGACCAGCTCGCAGCGGACGGATTCGGTGAATCCCTGAATCGCGTGCTTCGCGCCGCAGTACGGCGCCTGAAGCGGGATGCCGCGGTACGCGAGAGCAGAGCCGACCTGGACGATCGTCCCGCGGTTGCGGCTTCGCATCCGCCGGAGCGCCGCCAGCGTGCCCCACACGTAGCCGAGGTACGTGACCGCGGTCGCGCGGCGGAACTCGTCGGGCGTGATCTCGAGGAATCGCGAGAACACCGTCGCCATCGCGTTGTTGACCCAGACGTCGATCGGCCCCAGCTGCGCTTCGACGGCTGAGGCGGCATTGTCGACGGCGTCGGCGTCGGCGACGTCGAGCTCGAGCAGAAGCGCTTGCGCGCCCGCGCCCTCCACGTCGCGTCTCGCTCCCTCGAGCCGGTCCGCGCCGCGTGCGAGCAACGCGACCTTCGCAGCGCCCCGGCGCGCGAACTCGACCGCCGTCGCGCGCCCTACGCCGGCCGATGCGCCGGTCACGACGACGATCTCGCCGCTCACGGCGACGCTGTCCCCGCGGCCCTTGCTCGTAAACGGACGTAGCATCGCGTGATGCGCGTCGGCGTCATCACGGGCACGGCGACGTACTCGCTGCCTGGGCTCGAGAGTTCGGCGGATGAGACTGTGGCGACGCGGTTTGGCACCGTCGACGTGACGCGCGGTGCGCTCGGCGGCGCGGAGGTCGTGCACGTCGCGCGCCACGGACGCGGGCACGAGCGCCTGTCCAGCCAGGTCGAGCACCGCGCCCACGTCGCGGCGCTGAGGGAGCTCGGCGCCGATGCGGTCATCGGGACCACGGTCTGCGGCGGTCTCGAGCCCGACGAGCCGCTGGGCCGGTTGATCGTGTTCGACGATCTCTACTTCCCGAGTAACCGCCTGCCCGACGGCTCGCTGTCCTCGCTTTTCGACATGCCGGGAGAGTCGGGACGTGGCCACTGGATCTTCGACCGGCCGTTCGCCGAGCCGCTCCGCGCCGCGCTGCTCGCAGGCTCGGAAGCCGCCGGCACTCCGGCCCGGAACGGGGGCTGCTACGGGCACGTGGACGGACCGCGCTTCAACTCGCGCGCTGAGATCGCGGCGCTACGCGGGGTCGGCGTGACCGCGGTCAGCCAGACCGCCGGCCCGGAGGCCGTCCTCTGCGGCGAGGCCGAACTTCCGTACGCCCTCCTGGGGTTCGTCACCGACTACGCGAACGGCGTCGCAGACGAGCCGACGACGGCTGACGAGCTCGAGCGGCTCCTGAGGGCCAGCCGCGAGATCCTCGGCGCCGCAGTCGGCGCAGCCTTGCCGTTCGTCCTCGACGCCGATCTCAGCCCGACGGGATTCGTCTACCGCCTCGCCTGAGAACGCTCTCGCCATGACCGCGGTCGCGCGCGCTGCGCTTTGTGGAACCCGTCACAAGCGGCGATAGACGCGCTGTTTTCAGTGCGAGTTCCTGGGTATTGCGGGCCGCGGAAGGAGGTTCGAAATGCCGAACAAGCGACCGAGCGTCAAGAACGAGAAGCAGTACGAGGCGCTGAAGGAGAAGGGGATGTCGAAGGAGCGCGCGGCGAAGATCGCCAACTCGCCGGGCGCGTCGAGCCGGGGCGGCAAGAAGTCCCACTCCGGCAGCTCGAGGAGCAGCTCCTCGCAGGGCGGCACGACGGCCCAGAAGAAGGCCGCCGGTCGCAAGGGCGGAAGGGCGACCGCGCGGAAGAGCTAGCGCTCGCTAGGCCTTGACGGCGGCGGCGGCGCGCTCGAGCAGCTCGACCACCGGCTGCGCGGGCTCGCCGCCCGCCTTCGCGTGCGCGAGGAGCGGGATCCCGTGGGGACCGGGCGCCTCGGCGACCGCTGGATTCGCTTCGATCGCCGTCCGGACGACGTCCACGTAGCCGAGCATCGCCGCGGCGAAGACATCGAGCCGCGCACCACGCTCGAGGAGGAAGAGCCCGACGTCGCGCCGCCCCATGTGCGCGGCGCCTCCGAGCGCGGTCTCGAAGTCGCCACCGCCCCAGTCCCACGTCGCGTTGACGAGGCGCGGCTCGGCCTCGAGCGCGTCGCGCACCGCGTCGACGTCGTCCCCGTGGGCGACCACGACGAACGTGCGAACGAGCTCGGCGTCGAGCGGGTCGGGTCTCTCGCTCATCGAGTGGAGCCGACGGGATTCGAACCCGTGGCCTTCGCGCTGCCAGCGCGACGCTCTCCCAGCTGAGCTACGGCCCCAAGCGGCGTCCAAGTGTAGCGGCGAACTCGAAGTCCTTCGCCCAATTGATTCCGGATTGTTGATGATTGCGCGTCGGCTCCAATCGAAGCCATAGCTCGGAGCGACGTGGGAATCGATCGATGGGGATGAAGTAGCAAGCGCGAAGCTCGTCGCAATACGCGGCGAATCCGTCGATCTCCTCGATCGTGTACGAACGACGGATCATCCCCATGCGACCCCCGCGGCACGAGTAGCAGCGAAGGATGACGATGTCGCTTCGCCGCACGGCCCATTTGCACTGCACACGCATGAGTTCCTGACCGATTTCGAAGATGAGGTCCGGGCGAAGGCCTTCGCTCACTGGCTTGTAGACGCCGATGCCGAGCTTCGCCGCAGCATGCATGATCGCCGTCTCGGCGATCGCGCCCTTCTGGTTTGTTGTCACCCCAGCAAACTAGCGTGAGGGTCGGACGGCTAAGGCGGCGCGCAGCGACGCCGACACGCAGCGCGCCGGGCCGCGCCCGGCGTGCGTCGCAAACGACCGGTCGAGAACGACCGAATCCAAGCGGGCGCTCTAAGAGACGGCCGCCTCCACCTCGACCGCCGGCACGTCGCCCCACAGCTCCTCGAGCCCGTAGTAGGCGCGCGCCTCGGGCGTGAACACGTGTAGAACGAGGTCGAGGTAGTCAGCGACGATCCAGCGCGCCTCGGGCTCGCCCTCGACCGAGCGCGGCAGCATCCGCTCGTCGCGCTTCAGGCGCTCGCGGACCTCGTCGAAGATCGCCTTCGTCTGGCGCGGGTTCTGGCCGGTGCAGACGACGAAGTAGTCGGTGTACGTGCACACCGGCCGCATGTCGAGGATCACGACGTCGGAGGCCAGCTTCTCCTGGGCCAGAGCCGCGACGCGGCGTGCCTGTTCGAGCGAGCTCAGAGCTTCTCCGTACCCCTTTCCGTACCCTCGAGTGTACCCGCCTCCCGCGCAGGTCGTGCATCGCGGTAGAGGCCGAGCTCGCCGATGAGGCGCGCCACCG
>JBKOYJ010000125.1:0-35585 GCA_046725345.1 Actinomycetota bacterium
ACCTCAAGGTGGCGAGCCCGTGGTTGCTGCGCCCGTCGCCGAAGCTGACCGGACGCATCATCACGTCGCCCGCGAGCGCGTTCCCGATCCGCTACCAGAAGCTGCGGCGGTACAACAACGGCGCATTCACGGAGTTCGGACAGCTCGTGAAGACGCGCTAGCACGACGCTCCGGAGGTTGACCCCAGTGGGCGGGGCCGGCGAAAGTCGGCCCCGTCTCGTTGCCATCGAGGGCGGCGGGCTCCACGTCGAGGAGCAAGGCGACGGCGAGCCTGTGCTGCTGATCCAGGGCCTCGGCTACGCCGTGTGGGCGTGGCGCGCTCAGCTTCGCGCAGTGGCCTCGCGACGGCGCGGGATCGCCTTCGACAACCGCGGCGCTGGTCGATCGGTCAAGTCCCCGGGCCCCTACACGATCGAACTGCTGGCCGACGACGCCGCGGCGGTGCTGCGAGCGCTCGCAGACGTCCCAGCGCACGTGATGGGCTTGTCGATGGGCGGCTACATCGCGCAGACGCTCGCGCTCCGCCACCCCGCTCTCGTGCGCTCGCTGGTCCTCGCGGGCACGGGCGCCGGCGGGCCGGGAACGGTCCCGGTGCCGAAGGCGACGCTCGACACGTGGCTCGCGGCCGCCGGCCTCCCGCCCGAGGAGTACGCGCGCCGGACGATGCCGCTCTCGTTCGCGCCCGGCTGGACGGACGACCATCCCGACGAGTACGAAGCGCTGCTCGCCGCTCGCCTCGAGTACCCGACGCCGCCCGAGTGCTGGGCCGCGCAGTTCGCGGCCTGCGACGCATTCCTCCGCTCCGGCGCCGAGGTGGAGCGGATCGACGTCCCGGCGCTCGTGCTCCACGGCGACGCCGACCGAGTGGTACCGATCGAGAACGGCCGACGCTTGGCCGAGCGGCTTCCGCACGCTCGTCTCCTGGTCCTCCCCGGCCGCGGCCATCTCGCGCCACTCGAGACGCCGGACGCGTTCAACGCCGCGGTCCTCGCCTTCCTCGACGAGATCGAATCGGCCTAAAGAGCCGAGTCCCGGTGCCAGGCACCCGGACATTGTCCCTTACACGAGAAAGCTGAGGAGAAGCGGGGCGCCGCCACTCTCCGACGACCTTGCCTCGTCGCAGCCAGCCCTGTCCCGGTGCCAGGCACCAGGACAGGGCCATCTCGGACAGGTCGACCGAGCCGCTGTTTAGGCGTCAGTCGCGCGCTAGGTCGCGGTCGGCCCACACGCGCTCGCCGGTGAAGCGGCGCGCGTCGCGATCCCACGGGAAGAAGATCGCGACCTTCCAGTCGATACGCTCGCCGCTCCCCGGCCGGCCGAGCCACGCTCCCTGGTGCGTTCCGCTCACGTTCGCCTGCTCGCAGACGCCCTGAGGACCGATCACGATGTCGGTCAGCTCGAACTTGATGTCGGGAAACGCCGAGAGCAGCTCGCCGTAGAAACGGGCCGCGCCGTCGTGGCCGCGCCAGGTGTGGCCGCTCTGGACGAGCTCGTAGACGCAGTCCTCCGTGAGCGTCGAGAGCAGCCCCGCGATGTCGCGCTCGTCCTCTGCGATCGAGTGGCGCTTCCAGAGCTCGCGGATCTCGTCGTACTCCTCCACGCTCACGTCCCGTCGCAGCAGCTCGACGACCTCGTCATGGCCCATCGGCCGTCCTCCTCCGCCGGTAGGGCGCGTACTGGGCATAGAGCTCCTCCATCGTCGTGGCGCGACCGCGCAGGTGCGGCGGATCGTACGGCGTCCAGCCGACCGCTCGCACGATCCAGTCCTCGCCCACGTCGATCACGTTGATGCACGCCGGCGCCTGCTCGAGCGGCCCGAGGAACGTTCGACCGCCCGTCAGGGCGAACGAGAGGATCGCGCGGTTGACGCCGCCGTGGAGGACCGCGAGCAGCGTGTCCCACTCCTCCGCGAGCAGCCGGTCGAGCGCCGGCAGCACGCGGTCGAACAGCTCCCCGACCGACTCGCCGCCGAGAAAGCGTGCCTCAGCGGGAACGACGCCGTGGAACGCGCGCAGGAACGCGTCCTCGACCTCCTCGTCCGGTATGTCGGCGAGGGAGCCCGACCGGAGCTCGTCGAGCTCCGGCCAGGGCTCGGGCTCGAGCTCGCTGACGATGCGCGCGGTCTCGACGGTGCGCGCGAGGGCGCTCGTCACCACGCGGTCGAACCCGACGGGCGCGAGCGCGTCGCGCGCGGCAACCGCCTGCGCCTCACCCGAGGACGTGAGCTTCGCTTCGGCCGGCCGCCGAGGCCGCCCGCCCTCGCCGAAGTACTCGACGTCGGCGTGGCGAATGAGGTAGATGCGGCGCCTCATTCGTACTTGTCGAGGTACGACGGGTTCGAGACATGCAGCTTCGCCGCGACATGCTGCTTCAGCATCGAGACCGCACCGTCGGGGACGTCGCCCGCCCGGATCTGCCGCGCAAGCTCGGCCAGCTCATCGCCGGAGGGCCCCGCCGGGGTGCCGGCGCGGAGCTCCCGGTATGCGATCCCGAGCGCGTTCAGCGCGACCAGGGTGCGGAACCTGAGCCGAGGATCTTCGACGACCGGCAGGATCTCCTCGCCGAGGAACTCGGTCACAGCCTCCAGCAGCTCGAGCGCGTCGGGGCGGTCGTACGCGGTCATCCCGCGTGCTCGATCAGGTCGAGCAGCTCGTACTCCATCTCCGCGGCGATCCTTCCGAGCACGGCGAACTCGACGCTGCGGTCGCGGCCGTCCAGGTGACGGCGCGCCTGCGTGAGGCAGCCGATCGCCCACTTCACGTTCCCGAACACCTCCCAGACGGCGAGCTCCTCGAGCGACACGTCGTGCCCGCTCAGCTCGTTGTAGCGCTCGAGGTACGGCTCGACGTCCCCCACACCGCCCAGGCGCCGCTCGTCGGCCCCGAAGCGCCACGCCCTCACGAGCGGCCACGCAACGTCCTCCGCCGGATCGGCCAGGTGGGCGAACTCCCAATCGAGCACGTACTCGAGCCCGCGCTCGGAGACGACGAGGTTGCCGATCCGCCAGTCCCCGTGCGCGACCAGGGGGGCGCGGGTGCGCGGAAGCCGCTCGTCGACCCAGGTGAGGCCGAGCTCCACGGCTGGGTGCGGCTCGTCGACGGTGTCGAGCTCGGCGCGCATGCGCTCAACGGGGTCCCCGGCAGAGAGGAACGGGAGCCGCCCGGGAGGGATCGTGTGTACGCGGGCGAGCTCCTCCGCCATCTGCACGGGCAGCCCCTGCGGCGGATCTCGCACGATCCGGCGTCCGATCGTCTCGCCGCGCACTCGTTCCATCGTGAAGGCCTCGCGGCCGCCGAGATCCGGGTAGTAGGCGAGCGGCTCGGGCACGCGCACGCCGGCCTCGTGCGCGGCGCGCAGCACCTCGAACTCCTGCTCGAGCGAAAGCGTCATCTGGTGGATGACGCCCCCGGCCGCCCGCCGCAGCAGGATCTCGTCGCCGTCGACGTCGACGGCCCACGCCTCCTTGGACGCGCCTCCCGGGAGAAGGACGGCACTCCTGACGGGACCCAGTGCCGCCATCCAGTCGGGAAGCATCAGAGAGCGAGCTCGGCCATCACCCGGATCGCCTCGGGCTGGCGCGTCGCCACCAGCAACGTGGTCACGCCCGACTGGCGCCATGCGTCCAGCCGGTCGCGGATCCGCTCGCGCGGGCCCACGAGGGCCACGTCGTCGACGAGCGCGTCCGGTACGGCAGCGATCGCCTCGCGTTTCTTGCCACCGAGGTAGAGCTCCTGGATCTCGGCCGCCTCGCGCTCGTAGCCGTAGCGGACCGCGACCGCGTTGTAGAAGTTCGCTCCGCGCGCGCCCATCCCGCCGACGTAGAGCGCGAGCAGCGGCTTCAGCGCGTCGCGTGCGGCCTGGACGTCGTCGTCGACGATCACCTGCACGCTCGGGGCGACGTCGAAGCCGTCGCGCGCGGCGGCGATCCGCGGGCGGAAAAGCTCGTCGAAGCGCTCGGGCGAAAAGAAGATCGGTAGCCAGCCGTCGGCGATCTCGGCGGCGAGCTCGACGTTCCTGGGCGAGAGCGCGGCCAGGTAGATCGGAATCTCGGCGCGCAGCGGCCGCGCCATCAGCTTCAGCGGCACGCCCAGCCCGCTCGACCCGGCGCCGGCGTACGGGATGTCGTAGTGCTCGCCGTGGTGCTCGAGCGTCTCGCGGCGGAGGATCTGCCGGACGATCTCGACGTACTCGCGCGACTTGGTCAGCGGCTTTCCCCATGCCTGCCCGTGCCAGCCCTCGACCACCTGCGGGCCTGACGTGCCCAGGCCGAGCAGGAAACGGCCGCCGCTCATCAGGTCGAGCGTGGCCGCGGTCATGGCTGTGTTCGCCGGCGAGCGGCCGGGGATCTGCATGATCGCCGAGCCGACCTTCAGCGTCGTCGTGGTCGCGGCGAGCCACGAGAGCACGGTCACGGCATCCGTCCCCCACGCCTCGGCCGCCCAGGCGGAGTCATAGCCGAGCCGCTCCGCCTCCTGCGCCATCGCGATCAGCTCGGTCGGGTTCGTCCCGGGCGGCGCGTAGCCCATGTAGAAGCCGAGGCGCATCCGGGGATCTAAGCCGGTCTGCGGAGCGCGCGCAGGAGGACGCGGTCGCGTAGCCGGTCCGGGAGCCGCTCGAGCCGCGCCCGCCGCTTCGCGTCACGTCCGACCAGGTAGCGCGTCTTCGGCCGCTTCGCCGTGAGCGCGTGCTCGACGGCAGCTGCGACGAGCTCGGGGGGCTCTGCGCGTGCGTCCGCCGCAGCCGCCGCGCGGCGCACGACGCCGATCGCCGGCCCGTACAGCTCCGCCGCCTCCCGCGGCAGGCGTTTCGACAGTTCGTCGGCGACGACCGCGGACCGCTTCCAGATCGGCGTCGCGATCGTGCCGGGCTCGACGACGACGACCTCGACCCCCCAGGGCGCGACCTCGAGCCGCAGCGCGTCGCTGACCCCCTCGAGCGCGAACTTCGACGCCGCGTACGGCGCCAGGAACGGGATCGCGCTGCGCCCGGCGATCGACCCCACGTTGACGATCCGGCCGCGAGCGCGGCGGAGCGCGGGAAGCATGGCCTGGGTCACGGCGACCTGGCCGATCAGGTTCACCTCGAGCTGACGGCGAAGCTCGTCCAGGGGCAGAAACTCGAGCGGCGCGGCGAGCGCGATGCCCGCGTTGTTGACGAGCCCGTCGAGGCGCTCACCGACGGCCTCCGCGGCGCCGGCGATCTCGTCGCCGTCCGTCACGTCGAGGAGAAGCGGCTCGATCCGCTCCGATCGAAGCCGGTCGGCGTCCTCCGTGCGCCGCACTCCCGCGAACACCTTCCAGCCGGCTCGTGCGAGCCGGAGAGCGCAGGCCTCGCCGATCCCCGAGGAGGCTCCCGTGACGAGAGCGGTTCGTTCCACGGGCTGCGATGCTACGCCCGTGACCGCCGTGGACTTCGCGCCCACCGCCGACATCGAGGCGCTGCGCGAGCGCTACGGCGCGTTCATGGACGATCACGTCTACCCGAGCGAGCCGGCGCTCCAGCGCGAGGACAACGGGGCGCACGCGCTCATCCGAGATCTCCGGGCCCGCGCGAAGGACGAGGGCCTATGGGCGCCGCACCTGCCGCCGGAGGCCGGCGGAACCGGCCAGGGGTTCCTCGCCTACGCGTTCCTGAACGAGGTGATCGGCCGCAGCTTCTGGGCGCAGCTCGTCTTCAACTGCCAGGCGCCCGACGCGGGAAACGGCGAGATCCTGCACCTGTTCGGCACGCCCGAGCAGAAGGAGCGGTGGCTGCGCCCCCTCGTCGAGGGCGAGTCGCGCTCGTTCTTCTCGATGACCGAGCCCGAGGTATCCGGCTCTGATCCGACCGGCCTGCGCACTCGCGCCGTCCGCGACGGCGACGAGTGGGTGATCGACGGGCACAAGTGGTTCAGCTCGGGCGCGGAAGGCGCCGCGTTCGGGATCGTGATGGCCGTCACGGATCCCGACGCCCCGCCGCACCGGCGAGCGTCACAGATCATCGTGTCCGCCGACGCGCCCGGGCTCGAGCTCGTGCGCGCGGTCCCGATCATGGGTCATCGAGGCTGCGGCTGGTCGACGCACTGCGAGATCCGGTACAGCGGCGTCCGCGTCCCTGTTGAGAACACGCTCGGGGAGCCGGGGGACGGCTTCCGCATCGCGCAGAAGCGGCTCGGGCCGGGGCGGATTCACCACGTCATGCGCTGGCTGGGTCAGATGCAACGCGCATTCGAGCTGATGTGCTCGTACTCGCTGGGCCGCGAGGCGTTCGGCTCGCGGCTTGCCGACAAGCAGACGATCCGGAACTGGATCGCCGACTCGGCGGCGGAGATCCAGGCCTGCCGCCTGATGACGCTCGACGCCGCGCGCAAGATCGACGGCGGCGACGAGGCGCGCGTCGAGATCTCCGCGCTCAAGTTCTACGCCGCGCGCGTCCTCAACGAGGTGGTCGACCGCGCGGTCCAGGTCCACGGGGCGCGCGGCCTAACGGACGAGACGCCGCTAGCGGCGATGCTCCTCCAGGCGCGCGGAGCGCGCATCTACGACGGCCCCGACGAGGTACACCGGATGGTCGTGGCACGCCGCGTGCTCGAAGAGTTCGAGCGCGGGGGCGTCTGGCGCTTCGCGTGAGGTCGCGGCGGGATCGCCGCTAGCGCCGGCGCTCGCGCTCCGCGTCCTCGTGCGCCCGGTCCTCCCAGTCGGAGGGCGGCGTTGGCGCCATCCGCTCGCCCTGTCCCGGCGGCGGCGGCGACTCCGGGCGCGAGAGGTGATCGGCATCCGACCGCTCGCGGTCCTGCGCCTGCCAGCCAATCCGTCCGAGCTCGCCGGCGACGAGCTCCGAGACGTCGCCCTCCCCGCCCGTCTGCGCGAGCGCGAGCGGCTCGTAGCCAATTCGCGCGCGCTGCTCGTTGACGAGCTGCTCGGCCCGCGTCCACGAGAGCGCGACGTGGCCGTCCTCGCCGTCCTTCGTCCACGCCTTGCCCGAGAGCGCGCGGTAGAGGTCGCCGGAGAACTCCTCGTCTACGAAGCGGTCTCGGAGCCTCGCGAGGTCGGCGGCGAGCGCGTGCTCGAGCATCTGCGCAGTCTCGGTCATGGCGGCCTAGGTTCCCGCGATCGCGACGACGTAACGTGCCCACGCGTGGACGACTACGACACAGTTCTCGAGCTTGCGCAGCGCGACGACGGCGTTCTCGGGCTCGTGCTCGGCGGCTCGCACGGCAAGGGCGTGTTCGTCCGGCCAGAGTCGGACCACGACCTCTACCTCGTCGTGCGAGATCCCGACACGTACCGACGACGGTTCCGCACGCGTCGCGGCGATCCCGTGGAGGTGCTGGTGTTCTCGCTGGAGGAGTTCCGCGCTCACGCGGCGGTGGGGAGCGCGAGCGAGTGGAACCGCTATTCGTTCGCGCACGTGGAGCCTGTCGTGGACAAGACCGGCGGCGAGCTGGCCCGGATCGTCGAGGAGAAGGGGCGGCTTCCACGCGACGACGCGCGCCGGATTGCCGCGGAGGCGCTCGACGGTTACGTCAACCTGTACTACCGCTCGGCCAAGAACGTTTACGCCGGCCTCGTCCTCGCCTCCCGTCTGGATGCGTCCGAGTCCGTGCCATGGCTCCTGACGGCGCTGTTCGCGCTCGACGGGCGCGTGCGGCCGTACAACAAGTACCTCGAGTGGGAGCTCGACCACTATCCGCTCCCGGGCGAGGCATGGAGCGGGGAGCGGCTCCTCCCGATGCTGCAGCGCATCGTCGCGACCGGCGAGCTCGGCGAGCAGCAGCGCCTGTTCCGCGACGTCGAGCAGCTCGCCCGCGAACGGGGGCAGGGGTCCGTGATCGACGGGTGGGAGCCCGACGTCGCATGGCTCCGCGGGCTCAGCTGAGAGGAGGCAGCCGGCCTGCCGAGCGGGGATCGCGCGAGCCGGGCACGTTCGGAAAGCGGAACTGGAGCGGCTCACGCCCCATCTGGACGACCCAGGCCTGTCCGGTGTCGTCGCTGCGCGCCGCCAGCAGCACGGCCTCGGCGATCTGCTCGGGCTGCAAGAGCGGATAGTCAGCGGCAGCGAACAGCTCCTTCTGCTCGGGCGGAAGCAGCGCGGTATCGGCCCACGCCGGGCACACCGCGTTGATGCGGATGCCGCGCGGGGCGAGCTGCGGCGCGACGGACCGGACGAAGCCGACGACCGCATGCTTCGTCAGCGCGTAGACGGGGTCGCTCGCGACGGGCGTGAGACCGGCGAGCGAAGCCGTTACGACGATCGCGCTTTCCGGCTTCATCACCTGCGCCATCCGCCGCGTGCCGAAGACGACGCCGTCGACGTTCGCGCCGAGCGCGCGCCGGTACTGCTCGTCGGTCAGCGCCGCGACGTCGGCCTCGCCCGTGATCACGCCGGCGTTCAGGCAAGCGACGTCGACCGCGTCGACCTCGTCCCACGCCTGGGCGTCGGCGACGTCGAACCCGGTCGTGAGGTCGAGGACGTCGACCTCAGCGCCGTCGCGCGCGAGCGCCTCGGCGATCGCCCGGCCGATGCCGGACGCGCCGCCCGTGACGAGGGCGCGCCTGCCCGCAAGCGCCGTCACGCCTCGCGCAGGGCCAGCACGCTTCGCCGGACCGCCGCCTCGCCGACACCGAGCCGTTCGAGGACCTCGCAGGCGAGGTTCTGGCGCGCGCGCACGATCGCCAGCAGGAGGTGCTCAGCTGTGATCGAGTCGTCCTTCAGCTCGACCGCCTCGTGCAGCGAGAGCTCGAGCACCCTCTTCGACTCGGGCGTGAAATGCGCCTGGCGGCGTGCGGCCTTCGTGCTCCTCCGCTCGTGGCGCTGGACCTCTGCGCGCACTGCCTTCGCGGTCACGCCCAGCAAGGCCAGCGCCCTCGCGGCGGCGCTTTTGGGCGCGTCGAGCAGCGCGAGCAGGAGGTGTTCGGGGCCGATGTACGGGTCCCCCAGCGCGTCGGCCTGCTCGCGCGCGCCGACGATCACCCGTCGCGCCCCTTCCGTGAGGCGCCGCCCGCGGCGGGCGAAGAGCCCGACGAGCGGGAAGCGCGACCTCACACGCTCGCGCAGAAGCCTCTCCTCGAGCGGCACGCCGTCCAGCGTACTCGGGAGCGCCACGGCCGCCCAGCCGGCCGCTTCGTCACGGAACGAGCACCACCTTGCCGCGGTTCCGGCGCTCCTCGATCAGGCGATGGGCGTCAGCGGCCTGCTCGAGCGGGAACTCGGCGCCGACAACCGGCCGCAGCTCACCGCGGCCCCAGAGCGGCAGCAACTCGGCGATCGCCTCGTGGACGCGCTCGGGCGCGAGCCGCATCAAGCGCCCGAGGTAGAAGCCCTCCACACCAGCGTTTCGGCCGACCAGCAACGCCGGGTCGAGCTGCGGCCAGGGCCCGGCGGCGGAGCCGAGGGCGAGAACCACGCCGAGCGGCTCGAGCAGCCGCAGGGCCGCGGCGAAGTGGTCGCCTCCGATCGGATCGACGACGACGTCGGCACGGAC
Organism: Actinomycetota bacterium; assembly: GCA_046725345.1. Taxonomy (GTDB): domain Bacteria; phylum Actinomycetota; class Thermoleophilia; order Gaiellales; family Gaiellaceae; genus JBKOYJ01. Next base: position 9,464 of record JBKOYJ010000125.1, read on the forward strand.
GCCCTCGAGCCGGTCGTACGTGCGCGTCTCGGAGGCGCCGAGCTCTTCCGCGAGCTCAAGCTTGTCGTCGGACGACGCCGCGGCGACGACGCGCGCACCGAAGTGACGTGCAACCTGCACGGCGGCGCTGCCGACCCCTCCCGCCGCCGACAGCACGAGCACGCTCGTCCCCTCGTGGACACGCGCCTGCCGGGTGAGCGGGATCCAGGCCGTCAGGAACGTGAGCAGGAAGGCGGCACCCTCCGCGAAGGACGCAGAGTCGGGCAGGGCGACCAGCCATTCGTTCGGGACGGCGACGAGCTCTGCATAGCCGCCGCCGCCCTCGCGGGGCAGGCCGACGACGCGACGACCGTCGACCTCGCCGGCGACCTCGCTGCCCAGCACAGTTGGCAGGGGCGGCATCTGGGGGTAGCGGCCCTGTCGGACGAGGACGTCGGCGAAGTTGACACCGGCGGCGCGGACATGGACGAGGGACAGTCCCTCGGCCGTGTCCGGCTCGGCCACGTCCGCGTACTCGAGCCGCTCCGGCCCGCCCGGCTCGCTCAGGACGACGGCCTTCACTGACCGGTCCAGCGCGGCTCGCGCTTCTCGATGAACGCGGCGACGCCCTCCTGTCCGTCCTCGCTCGCGAGGCAGCGCATGAACGCCTCGGCCTCGCGGCGGAGGCCCTCGGTGAGCGACAGGTCGCGCGTCTCGGCCGCGAGCCCCTTGATCGCGCCGATCGCGTGCGGGGAGCGCTCCGCGATCGTGCGCGCGATCTCGAATGCCGCGTCGAGCAGCTCCTCGCGCGGAACGGCGCGCTCGACGAGCCCCCACTCGTACGCCTGCGTCCCCGAGATCGGGTCGCCGGTCATGTTCATCAGCAGCGCCCGCCCATGGCCGACCAGCCGAGGGAGCCGCTGCGTCCCGCCGCCGCCGGGCAGCAGTCCGAGCTTGATCTCCGGCTGGCCGAGCTGCGCATCCTCGGCCGCCACACGAACGTCGCACGCCATCGCGAGCTCGAGCCCTCCGCCGAGGCAGAAGCCGTGGAGCGCCGCGATCACCGGCGTTCGCAGCCGCTCCACCTCTGCGGCCACCTTCTGGATGCCGCGCGCCGATCCGCCCTCGCGCGGCGTCTCGCGCAGCGAGGGGAACTCCTTGATGTCGGCGCCAGCCACGAACGCCCTCTCTCCGGCGCCGCGAATGACGATCGCGCCAACCGACTCGTCGGCGTCCAGCCGCGCGAGCTCGCCCGAGAGCTCGTCGAGCAGGGCCGCGCTGAGCGCGTTCACGGGAGGGTTGTCGATCGTCGTGACGACGACCGCGCCGTCCTGCTCGCTGTCGATGAACTCGCCCACGCTCCCCTCCAGTTCAGTGCTTGCGTGCCAGGACGACCAGGCGGCGCGACTCTAACCCCAGCTCCGAGCCGTCGAGACCGCCGTACGCCCGGTCGAGCCCGAGCCCCGCATCGGAAAGCATCGCGGCGAGGTCGGAGAGGGTGTAGAGACGCACGGAGCTCCACAGCTCGCTCCGCGTCCCGTCGGGACGGACGCCGAGCCAGCGCGTGTCGATGCGGCCGCGCCGCAGATCGAGGCTGCGGTCCTCGAGGAACAGCGTTCCGTCGTCGAGCTCGCTCCACGCCCGCGGCTGGAAGTTCCGGTAGAGCCACGGCGGGTGAATCGTGTCGAGCAGAAAGGCGCCGCGCCCGTGGAGCGCTCGCGCGACGGCCTCGAGCACCCGCCGGTCCTCGCCCTCGTCGTCGAAGTACCCGAACGCGGTGAAGAGGTTCAGGACGGCGTCGAACTCGTCCTCGAACGGAATCTCGCGCATGTCGCACTCCCCGAACTCCGCGGTCAGCGTCTCCGCCGCCGCGCGCTCTCGCGCAACGTCGAGCGACGGGGCGCTGAGATCGAGACCGGTGACGCGGTACCCGCGCCGCGCCAGCTCGAGCGTGTGGCGTCCGTGGCCGCAGGCGAGATCGAGAACGCTTGCGCCCGGCCCGAGCTCGAGGGCGCCGACAACGAAGTCGACCTCCGCCTGCGTCCGCTCGTCCGCGATTCGGAGTGCGGCCAGCTCGAGCCAGTCCTCGCCGAAAAAGTCCTCGTACCAGCGGGCATCGACTTTCACTAGCGAGGCGCCATGCGGATGCCGCCGTCGAGCCGGAAGACCTCGCCGTTCAAGTACTCGTTCTCGACGATGTGCCTGACGAGCGCCGCGTATTCGTCGGGCTGTCCGAACCGTTTCGGGAACTGGACCTGCGCCTCGAGCGAGCCGCGAACCTCGTCGCTCGCCTGGGCCATCATCGGCGTGTCCATGATCCCGGGCGCGATCGTGCAGCAGCGGATCCCGAAGCGGGAGAGCTCGCGCGCCACCGGCAGCATCATCGCGAGAACGCCTCCCTTGGAGGCCGAGTAGGCGATCTGGCCCACCTGGCCCTCGAAGGCCGCGACGGAAGCGGTGTTCACGATCACGCCCCGCTCGCCGCTCTCCGACGGCTCGGCCTGCGAGATGGCCTCGGCCGCGAGCCGGATCACGTTGAACGTGCCGACGAGGTTGACGTCGACGACGCGCCGGAAGCGATCGAGGTCGTGAGGGCCCTCGCGGCCGAAGACGAGCTCGGCCCAGCCGATCCCAGCGCAGTTGATCGCCCCGTTCAACCCGCCGAACTCGTCGACCGCCGTCGCAACCGCGCCGCGCACGCTCTCCTCCTCGCGCACGTCGGTCTCGACGAAGCGGCCCGGCCCGCCGCCCTCCCTCAGATCGGCGACGACGATCTTTCCTCCCGCCTCCGCGAGCTCGCGCGCCGTGGCGGCGCCCAGCCCGGAGCCCCCGCCGGTGACGAGGAACGTCTTGCCGTCGATCCTCAAGACGGCGCGCTGACCGCAGCGCCGGCGAACTGCTCGCGAAGTGCCGTCTTGCGGAACTTGCCGACGGCCGTCTTGGGGATCTCGTCGACGAACTCGTAGCGGTCAGGCAGCCACCATTTGACGAACTTCCCCGTCAGGTGCTCCGTGAGCTGCTCGGCGGTCGCGCTCTCCCCGGGCTTGAGCACGACGACCGCGAGCGGCCGCTCCGACCACTTCTCGTCGGGGATCGCGATCACCGCCGCTTCGGCGACGGCCGGATGCGCCATCAGCGCGTTCTCGAGGTCGACGGAGGAGATCCATTCGCCGCCGGACTTGATCACGTCCTTCGAGCGATCCTTGATCTGGATGAAGCCGCGCGGGTGCATGGAGACGATGTCGCCCGTCTTGAACCAGCCGTCCGGCGTCCAGCGATCGGCCTGCTCGGGCGTGTTGTAGTAGGCCGACGCGACCCACGGCCCGCGCACCTCGAGCTCGCCCATCGACTCGGCGTCCCAGGGGACGTCCTCCTCGCCGGCGCGGACCCGCACGTCCACGAAGGGCAGCGGGATGCCGGCCATCGCGACGTAGTCGTACTTGGTGTCCTGGTCCGCCTCGCGGATGTCGCCGATGAAGTCGGTGGTGGAGGCGACCGGAGACGTCTCCGTCATGCCCCAGCCCTGCACGACGTTGAGGCCGTGCCGCTCCTTGTAGGCGGCGATCATCGCCCGCGGCACCGCCGCGCCGCCGACGAGCATCCCCTTCATGTGCGAGAGGTCCCACCGGCCCGGGTTCGCGTCGAGGCACTGCAGCATCCCGAGCCAAATCGTCGGCACGCCCGCCGTCCAGGTGACCTTCTCCTGCACGAAGTCTTCGAGCAGGCTCTCCGGGTCGAGGCACTGGCCCGGGAAGACCAGCTTCGAGCCGAGGATCGCCGCGAGGTACGGGTAGCCCCAGGCGTTGGCGTGGAACATCGGCACCACCGGCAGCAGCGTGTCCTCCTCCGACACGCGCAGGCCGAGCGGCGACAGTGCGGCCACGCCGAGGGCGTGCAGGACCGTCGAGCGGTGGGCGTAGACGACGCCCTTCGGCCGGCCGGTCGTCCCGCTCGTGTAGCACATCGCCGCGGCCTCCCACTCGTCGAGCTGCGGGTCGTCCCAGTCCTCCGCGCTCGCGCCCGCGAGCAGCTCCTCGTACGAATCCTCGACGACGAAGACGTGCTCGATCTCGGTCTGGTCGCGGAACTGCTCGAGCAGCGGCACCAGCGAACGGTCGACGATCACGGCCCGGTCGCCGCCATGCGCCGCGATGTAGCCGATGTCGCCCGGGTGCAGGCGGAGGTTGAGCGTGTGGAGCACGAACCCGCCACACGGAATGCCGAAGTACGCCTCCAGGTGCTGATAGTGGTTCCAGCAGAGCGTCGCGACGCGATCGCCTCGCTCGAGCCCGAGCCCGCGCAAGCCGACGGCGAGCTGCTTCGCCCGCCGGGCCATGTCGCGGTAGCTGTAGCGGTGGAAGCTCCTGTCCGGCAGACGGGTGACGATCTCCTTGTCGCCGAAGTACGTCTCGGCCCGCCGCAGGACCGGAGGCACCGTCAGCTGGTAGTCCATCATCAGACCCTTCATCGCCCTCCTCCTGGCATCGACGCGCCCAGGATCGTCGCTGATCGCGCCACGCGGGGCAACTCTGAAACGCCTCGCGCTCCGCGCGAGGCTAGCGCGGGGAAACCACAGGTTTCCCCGAGAACCCCTTCCTCACGTTTGTCGCTCGCTGCCGCTCGCTGCGCGGGGGAACGAGTTCCCCCGCGGCCCCCCTCCCCGGGTCCGACCGGCTCGGCTTCGCCTCGCCGAGTCTGCAAAAGGAGCCTCTGCGCGGGCTAACCCATCTCGCCGCGGCTCATGGCTATCCGCCGTTCCAGATCTTCGGCGCTCACAACCTGGCCGTCGCGGCCGACGTAGCCGCCCTTGCCGCCGACGACGAGCAGCACGAGGTCCTCGTCCCCAGCGTTCGAGACCTTGCGCGGGGTCGTCGACTCGACGTGGCAGAGACCGCCCGGGCCGACCTCGCGCACCTCGCCGTCGACGTCGAACCGCGCCGTGCCGCTGTGCACGAAGTAGAGCTCGTCCTGCTCCTCGTGGTAGTGCCCGACGCCCTCGGCTCCGGGCGGGTAGACGACGAAGTTGACGCCGAACGCGGTCACGCCGAGCGGCACGCGGACCTTGCGGAAGCCGTAGCCGTCGCCGAGCTCGTCCAGGTGTCCGAACGCATACCCCACTCTTGAGGTCACCTCGCAGCGGCCAGGGACGTTACCCCGTCCGGGCCGCGACTGCGTCCGCCTCGAGCTGCACGGACTCCTCGCCCTCGAGGACTGCGCGCGCTACCTCTGCGCGGAGCGCCGCTCCGAAGCCGCCGAACGCCTGGATCCACTGCGCTCGCTTGTAGTAGCGGTGAAGCACGTGCTCCCACGTGAACCCGATCCCGCCGTGCACCTGGATCGCACGCTCGCACGCGGCGACCGCGGCGTCGGCCGCGAACGACTTCGCCGCAGCGGCCGCGACGGCGGCTCGATCGTCGTTTTCGGCGACGCACCACGCCGCCCAGTACGCCAGTGAGCGCGCGAGCTCCGTCTCTACGTAGGTGTCCGCCAGCTTGTGCGAGACCGCCTGGTAGACGCCGATCGGACGGCCGAACTGCGTACGAGTCCGCGCGTGCTCGACGCCGAGCTCGAGCGCCTTCTGCGCGACGCCGACGGCCTCGACGGCGAGCGCGGCGAGTGCGCGCGAGCGGTCGATTGCGCCCACGGCCGGCCCCTGCTCGGCCTCGGGCGCGATCCTGCCGAGCCGTCGGGTCGCGTCCATTGTCGGGAGCGTCTGGCCCCGCGAGCGGACGGCGGCTCCGTCGCGGACGACCCAGTCGACGGCGGCGAGATCGGGCACCAGTCCGTCGACCTCGGCCGACCAGCGCGCATCGCCGGAGGCGACCTCGGCCTGCTGCTCGGGCGAGAGTGCCGGGAGAGCGAGCGCGACGGTCGAGAAGTACGGTCCTGGGTACAGCGCGCGGCCGAGCTCGTCCAAGAGCACGGCCTCCTCGAGGAAGCCGAGACCGGCGCCTCCCTGCTCCTCCGGCACGGATACGCCCAGCCAGCCGAGGTCCGCCAGCTCGCGCCACGACGACGGATCCCAGCCCTCGTCGGAGTCGGCGAGCTCGGCGACCCGCTCCGGAGGGAAGCGCTCCGCCAGAAACGCGCGCGCCTCGCGGCGCAGTGTCTCCTGGTCCTCGGTGAAGGAGAAGTCCATCAGCGCCCTCTCGGAAGACCGAGCACGCGCTCGGCGAGGATGTTGCGGAGGATCTCGGACGTCCCGGCCTCGATCGTGTTGCCGCGGCTGCGGAGCTGCTGGTGCTGCCAGTAGCCGCCGGTGTCGCCGTCCGTGAGCTGCGCCTCGAGGCCGTGGAGCTCGAGCGCGAGCTTCGTCAGACGCTGGTTCGATTCCGAGAAGTGGAGCTTCGACACCGAGCCCTCCGGGCCCGGGATGCCGGTCTGCATCAGCGTCGTCAACGCACGGTAGTTCGTGTACTTGAGCGCCTGCAGTTCGATCCACTCACGGGCGACTCGGTCGCGCATCAGCGGGTCGTCTGCCGCGCGCTCACGCGCGAGCGCGACGAGCTTGCGCACTCCCACCTCGAGCTGCGTCGTCAGCGCGAAGCCGAGCGTCCCGCGCTCGTGGAGCAGGGTCGTCATCGCCACCGCCCACCCTTCGCCGATCTCGCCCAGGACGTTCTCGCGCGGGACCCGGACGTCGGTGAGGAAGATCTCGTTGAACTCGGCCTCGCCGGTGATCTGACGCAGTGGCCGTACCTCGACGCCGTCGGAGCGCATGTCCACGATCAGGTACGTCATCCCCTGGTGCTTGCTCGGCGGGTTCGGATCGCTGCGTGCGACGAGGATGCAGAAGTCGGCGATGTGCGCATACGACGACCACACCTTCTGGCCGTTGACGACGAACGCGTCGCCGTCGAGCATCGCGCTCGTCTTCAGCGACGCGAGGTCGGAGCCCGCGTCGGGCTCGGAGAAGCCCTGGCACCAGATCTCCTCGGCCGAGAGGATCTTCGACAGGTGGCGCTGCTTCTGCTCCTCGGTGCCGTGCGCCATGATCGTCGGCCCCGCCATCCCGAGCCCGATGACGCCGACGTGCGGGGGCGACTCCGCGCGTGCCAGCTCCTCGAACAGGATCGCCTGGTGGCTGTACGGCGCGCCGGACCCGCCGTACTCCTTCGGCCACGTCAGGCCCGCGTAGCCGGCCTCGGACAGCTTTCGGCTCCAGTCGCGCATCGCCGACCCCTCGAAGCGGGCCGCACCGCCACGGTGGCCGCGGAGCTCCTCCGGGAGGTTCTCGGCGATCCACGCGCGGACCTCGCCGCGAAACGCGGCCTCCTCGCGGGTGTCGCGGAGATCCATGCCCGTATCTAATCAGGGTTGACTCGCGAGTCAATCGCCGCTCGCCGCGCGCTCGCCGCGCTAAGGCGCCGACTCGGCGGCGCCGACACTCAGCGTGCACGGGCTTGGCGTGTGCATGCGTCTGAACTGACCGGTCGACACGCTCGAACGCCAACCGAGATAGCTCTAAGCCGCGTGCGACAACGAGAGCGCGAAGTCGCCCGCGGCGTCCGTCCACCAGGCGGCGGGCACCAGACCGGCGCGCCGGAGCTCGCCCTCGATGCGGTCGCGGCGGAACTTCGCGCTGATCTCGGTATGGAGCTCCTCCCCGGCCGCGAACTCGACTTCGAGCGTGAGCTCCTTGAGCCGCACGAGCTGGTGGTCGAGCGAGCGCAACGAGAGCTCGACCCACTCTTCCTCACCGTTCCAGCGCGTGACGTGCTCGAAGCGCTCGAGGGCGAAATCCGCGCCGAGCTCACGGTTGAGGACGCCGAGCATGTTCCGGTTGAACGCCGCCGTGACTCCGAGCGCGTCGTCGTAGGCGGCCACCAGGCGCTGCGGATCCTTGACGAGGTCGACGCCGAGCAGGAACCCGTCGCCCTTACGCATACTCGCGCGCAGCTGTTGGAGGAATGTCATCCGCGCGGCCGGCCGAAAGTTGCCGATGCTCGAGCCAAGGAACACAAACAGGCTTCGCCCACCTGCCGGGACATGAGCGAGGTGGCGCTCCAGGTCGCCGACGACCCCGTGGATGCTCAGGTCGGGGTACTCGCGCGCGATCCGGAGGGCGCTGTCTCGCAGCGTCTCCTCGCTCACGTCGACGGGCACGAAACAGCGGAGCTTGCCGGCGTCAACGAGCGCGTCCAGCAGCAACCGGGTCTTCTCGGAGGTCCCCGACCCGAGCTCGACCAGCGTGTCGGCGGGTGTCCGCCACGCGACGTTCTCGGCGTGGAGCTCCAGGATCTCCCGCTCGCGCCTGGTCAGGTAGTACTCGGGCAGCAGCGTGATCGCCCCGAACAGGGCGGATCCGAGCTCGTCGTAGAACCACTTCGGCGGCACCGACTTCGGCGTGCGCGTCAGCCCCTCGAGCACGTCGCGCCGGAGCGCCTCGCGCCGATCGCCTGGGCCGAGGTGAGCCTCGACGACGACGCGGTCGAGCGCCTCGGTCGGCAGGACGCCGTCAGGCATCGCGCGCGCAGCGGAAGCCGGCGAAGATCTGGCGCCGGATCGGATAGTCCCAGTTCCGGAAGGTCGCCCGTGCCACGACGGGATGCGTCGCCCACGACGAACCGCGGAGCACCTTGTACTCGTCCCCGAAGAACACCTCGGAGTACTCGGCGTAGGGGAACGTCTCGAAACCCGGATACGGACGGAAGTCCGAGGACGTCCACTCCCAGACGTCGCCGATCAGTTGGCGCACCCCCTCGCCGCTCGCCCCGGCGGGGTAGGAGCCGACGGCGGCTGGACGAAACCGCTCGGCAGCGAGATTTGCCCGGGACTCGTCCGGCGGCTCGTCACCCCACGGATAACGCCGCTTGCCGGCGTGGGCTTCCCACGTCGCGGCGCGCTCCCACTCCTCCTCGGTGGGAAGGCGCTTCCCGGCCCAGCGCGCGAAGGCGTCGGCCTCGTACCAGCACACGTGCTGGACGGGCTCTTCCAGCGGAAGCGGCTCCACGTGCCCGAAGCGGACGCGGCTCCACGAGCCGTCGCCCTCGCGCCGCCAGAACTCGGGATGCTCGAGGCCGGCCTCCTCGCGCCAGGCCCAGCCCGTCGGGGTCCAGTGCCTCGCGTCCTCGTAGCCGCCGCCGTCGACGAACGCCTGATAGTCGCCGTTCGTGACCGGGGCGGTGTCGATCCAGAACGGCGCCAGCTCGATCTCGAACGACGGCCGCTCGTTGTCGTACGTCCACGGGTCGCCGTCGACTCCGAGCAGCGCAGGGCCGCCGTCGACGAGCGCCTCGGACGCTTCGAGCCGGGAGGCGGGTGGCGGCTTCAGGACGGGCAGCGGATACGGCTCGCCGTTCCGGAGCTGAAGCGTCGCGAGCATCGTCTCGACGTGCTGGTGCTCGTGCTGGATCACCATCCGGTACACGTAGCCGTCGCGAAGCAGGCGATCTCCGCCGTTCAGCTCTGCGCGGTCGAGCACCTCCAGACTCCGGTGGCGAACGGCGGCGAGATACGACATCGCCGCCTTCGGGTCGAGAAGGGGCAGCTCTCCCCGCTCGTCGCGCGCGTGGCTGAACGCGTCGTAGAGGTCGTCGTGCTCGGCGAGCGGCTCGAGGCCGCCGACGTGGCGCACCAGCCAGAGTTCCTCGAAGTAGCCCATGTGGGCGAGATCCCAGACGAGCGGCGACATCAGTGGCGAGTGCTGCGTCGTGAGCGCGGCGTCGTCGAGCGGCTCGATGAGGGCGAGCGTCCGCTGCCGCGCCGTCTCCAGGCCCGCCGCGAGCTCGGCCTTGAGCGCCTGCTCGGCGACGGCCCCTGCAGGGGCCGAGCTCTCCACCCCGGTCATGTTGGCAAAGACTTCGCACCGCGGGCGCTGTTACGGCGCGCCTTAGAGGTCGTTTCGAAATGAGCTCGTGTGGCTCGACCGGTCGTTGCAGACGGACGCGCGGGCAGAGCCCGTACGTCCTGATCGTCGGCGCCGCCGAGTCGGCGCCTCGGGCGCGTTACGCGGCCGCGAGCTCGGGGACGATCGCTGCAGGCTCGTGCGCGCCCAGCGTCACGAGGGGCACGCCGTAACGGGCTAATCCGCGCGCGATCTCGGCGGTGTCGACCGCGAAGCCGCTCGTCTGCCGCGGGGGGATCCAGAGCCGCAGCGGGTACGCGTGCGCCGCGCGCCAGCCGTGCTCGCCCTCGACGGCGAAGCCCCAGAGCACGACCTCTCCAACGACGCGGTGGACGACGTCGGCGTCGTTCCGGCCGACGAGATACCTCAGAGCGGCGGCGGGCTCGCGAACGGCGTAGATGCCGCACTCGCACGCCGGCGATGGCGCCGCATGGCCGCGCGCGCAGGCGGCGTCGACCGCCGTGTGGGGCCGCCACGTCTCGTCGTAGACGGCCGAGCGGAGGACGAGCGCTCGCCGTTCGCGGACGACGCGCCAGACCCGCCAGCCGACGACCGCAGGGGCTCGAGGACGACGATGCGGCGCGTGCGGCCTACGCGCATCAGAGCTCACGCCACCGCTGCAGGCCGCTCCGCGACACGTGCGCCCACGATCTCATCGACGAGGCCGTAGGCGATCGCCTCCTGCGGCGTCATGAAGCGGTCGCGGTCGATGTCGCGCATCACCTCGTCGAAGGAGCGACCGGAGTGGTGCGCGATGATCTCCGCCATCCGCCGGGTCGTCGCGAGCACCTCCTGCGCGTGGATCTCGATGTCCGCCGGCGTCCCCCGGAAGCCGGCCGAGCCCTGGTGGATCATGACCTTCGAGTTCGGGAGGGCGGCACGCTTTCCGCGGGCGCCGCCGCAGAGGATCATCGCGGCCGCCGACATCGCCATGCCGACGCAGATCGTGCGCACGTCGGGGCGGACGAGCTGCATCGTGTCGTAGATCGCCATCCCGGCGTACGCAGAGCCGCCCGGCGAGTTGATGTAGAGGCTGATGTCCTGGTCGGGCTCCTCGGCCTCCAGGAACAGGAGCTGCGCCGTGATCAGGTTGGCGAGGTCGTCCTCGACCTCGCTGCCGAGGAAGACGATGCGATCGCGGAGCAGCCGCGAGTAGATGTCGAAAGAGCGCTCGAGCCGTCCCTCCGACTCGACCACCATCGGGATCAGCTGGCTTCGCATGGAGCTCCCTTCGCGCTAAGGTGCAACCGACAGGTTGCGGATAATAGCGCAACCGAACGGTTGCGTGTAGGGCATAGAGAGGAGTCGTCATGGAGCCTTCCGTCCGCCGCGAGGTCGTCTTCCCGGAGCCGCGCGAGTCCGTCTGGCGCGCCCTGACCGAGGCCGAGCTGCTCGAGGAGTGGTTTGCGAACGAGGTCGAGCTCGACGTGCGACCCGGAGGTTCCGGGGTCTTCCGCTGGGGCGACGGGAGCGTCCGCGAGGCGACGGTCGAGGAGGTCGAGCCGGAGCGCCGCCTGGGCTTCCGCTGGCGCGACGCTGAGAGCGACGAGCCCGAGACGCTCGTCGAGCTGACGCTCGAGGACGATCCCGAGGGCACACGCCTGCTCGTCGTCGAGACGCCTGCGGAGTCAGCCGAGTGGGCGCCAGCCCTCTCGCTCCGCGCCTCTGCCGCGTTCGCGCTCGCGTAGTGCCGATCGATCCACCCGAGGGCGTTTTCGGGGCGCTGTCCGACCCGAACCGGCGCCGGATGCTCGACGTGCTTGCCGACCGCGATGCGACCGCGACCGAGCTGGCCGCGGAGCTGCCGGTGACGCGCCAGGCCGTTTCCAAGCACCTCGCGACGCTGCGCGACGCGGGCCTCGTCGAAGGCGAGCGCCGCGGTCGCGAGACGCGCTACCGGCTGTGTCCGGAGCCCCTCGCCGAGGCGATGTCGTGGATGGCGCGCGTGGGCGCCGAGTGGGACGACCGGCTGGGCTCGCTACGCCGCCACCTCGAGTCGCACGGGGAGGGATAGCTGCCCGACGTCCTCGTCGTCTGTCCGCAAGAGCGCGACCGGCGGATGGTGGCGGCAGCCGCGCTCGAGCGCGAGTCTTGCGTCCGCTTTGTGGGCGAGGACCTCGACACGCTGGAGCGCTTCGACGCCGCCGCGTTGCTGGACGAATGCCTCGCAGGCCCGGCGGACGCGGTCGTCGGGACGAAGGACCGCTCGGCGCTCCTGGCGGCCGTCGCCGCCGAGCGCCGGGGACTCCCCGGTCCTCACCCCGCTGCGCTCGTCACCCTCCAGCACAAGCCGAGCGCCCGCGACGTCGAGCGCGACGCCGTGCCCGAGGCCACGCCCGCCTCGTTCGTCGTGGGCGGGCGTCCGGCGCCGTTTCCCCCGCCGTACTTCGTGAAGCCGGCGGTCGGCCGACTCTCGCAGTACGCACGGCGCGTCGACGATCTCTCCGAGCTGTCGCCGGACGACGACGGCTACGTCGAGGGCTACGCGGACCTTGCGGCGCTTGCCGGGTTCCCGCGCGAGCGTTTCGGCGGGGTGGTCGCAGAGGAGCTGCTCGACGGTGCCGAAGTGACGCTCGAAGGCTTCGTCCATCGGGGCGGCGTGACGACGATCGGCGTCACCGATTCGCTCAAGTACCCCGGCACGAACAGCTTCCACGCCTTCGCGTATCCGAGCGAGCTTCCGGACGAGCGCGTCGCGGAGCTGCAGCGTGTCGCCGAGCGTCTGCTGCCCGCGTTTGGCTTCGACGACGGCTTCTTCAACGTGGAGTTCTTCGTGCCGGACGCTGGGGCGGCGAAGGTGATCGAGGTCAACGGCCGGATCGCCTCGCAATTCGCACCGCTCGTCCAGGCGACGCACGGGCGCTCGACCTACGAGCTCCTGTTCGCGCTCGCGCGCGGCGAAGATCCGCGCTGGGAGGGGCGCGCTCCAGATGGCGCCGCGGTGAGCTACGTCGTGCGCCGGTTCGAGGACGCCGTCGTCGAGGCGGTCCCGGAGCCCGAGGACAGCCTCGAGGTGCTCGTCCGTCCCGGTCGCCGCCTCTCCCAGCAGGGGGCCGCGAACGACGTAGCGAGCTACCGGCTGGCGATCCTGTACGAGGCCGGCGCCACGCGCGAGGAGGCGCTGCTCCGCGCGAGCAAACGGGCCGAGCGGCTCAGCTTCCGGCTGGCGCCGGCTGCGGCTCGCTGACCGCCTCGCGAGGCTCGGTCGCCTCCCGGTTGGAGATGCCGAGCGCGCCGACCGCCGCGGCCGCGAAGACCAACGCCGCGACGACGACCATTCCCGCGCGGAACCCGGCGACCGACGCGTCGCGAAGCGCGGGTCCCGCCTGCTCCTTGGCGAGCGGCACCCCGCGATCGACCTGCGAGTCGTAGACGAGCGCGACGACGAGGCCGATCACGGCGACCGCGAGCAGGCTCCCCAGGCGCGAGACCGTCGAGTTGACTCCGGACGCGATGCCCGAGTACTCCGAGGGCGCGGACTTCAGCGCCGTCGCCGTAATCGGCGCGACCATCACGGCCAGCCCGAGCGAGAAGACGAGGATCGCCGGCACGCCCGCGATCCAGAAGTCGCCGCGGTCGCCGACCAGCAGGAAGATGAGCGCGCCGACGCCGAGCAGCGCTGGGCCGACGGTCAGGTACAACCGCGGGCCGCGGCGATCGGCGAGCGCGCCGAAGCGCGGCGCGAACAGAATCATCGGGACGGCGATCGGAACGTTGATGAGGCCGGCCTCGAACGGCGTGAAACCGAGGAACTGCACGTAGATGTTCGTCGCGTAGACGATGAAGCCGTACAGACCGGCGTACGCGAAGAACGTCTCGAGGTTCGCCATCGCGAAGTTGCGCCGCCGGAAGAGCGCCAACGGCAACATCGGCTCGGCGACTCGCGTCTCGACGAGCGCGAACGAGCCCAGCGCCACGACGGCCACGGCGAACGCCCACCAGACCTCGCCGAAGCCGCGGTCGGCGCCCTCCACGAGGCCGTACGTGACCGCGCCGAAGCCGACGGCCGCGAGCGCTGCGCCCGGCAGGTCGAGCCGGCCCAGCCGCAGCTGCTTGCGCTCGTCGCAGCGGCCCAGCTGGGCGAGCGCAAGGGCGGCTGCCGCCAGCGGCAGGTTGAGGAGGAAGATCCAGCGCCAGGACGTCCACTCGACGATCGCGCCCCCGAGCGCGGGCGCGCCGACCGTCGCCGCGCTCGTGAAAGACGTCCACAGCCCCACCGCACGGCCGGCCTCGTCGGCGTAGACGCTGCGGAGGAGGGCGAGCGAGTTCGTCGTCAGGAACGCTCCAGCCACGCCCTGAAGCGCGCGCGCCGCGATCAGCACCCCGCCGTTCGGAGCGACACCGGCGAACAACGACGTGACGGCGAAGCCGAGCACGCCGGCCATGAACGTAGTGCGGCGGCCGTACCGGTCACCGACTGCCCCGCCGACCAGGTACAGGGACGCAAGCGAGAGCGAGTAGGCGAGGAAGATCCACTGCTCGCCCGCCAGGCCGATATCGAGGTCGCCCTCGATCGTCGGCAAGGCGACGAAGACCACGGTCGCGTCGATGAAGGCGAGAGAGGAGCCGAGGATCGTCGCGGCAAGCGTCAACTTCTGGCGGGACGCGAGCGAGAACCGGGCCACGGCTGCGAGGATAGAACGTGTTCAGGCCAGCTTCAAAGGTGCTGAGAGACGGTTTCGGTTTGAGTTCGAACGTGTCGACCGGTCATTTCAGACGCACGCGCGGGCTGCGGCTGCGCATGCTGAATGCCGACGTCACAAGCGCCGCCTAGTGATCGTTTCCCTACACGTCGCCACCGGAGCCGCGGCCGGCGCGGTCACGCGCTCACGGCTCTCGGCCGCGCTGCTCGGGCCGGTTCTCCATGTGCTCGGCGACCGGATGCCCCACCAGGACATCGGGTCGCGCCGCTTCGAGATCGGAGGTGGCGTCGCGCTCGTCGCGTTGATCGCGGCCGCGCGCGGGCCGCTCGATCCCGCCGTCGTGGGCGCCCTCGCCGCCTCGGCGCCGGACGCCGAGCATCTCGTGCGGCTTCCGCGGCCTGGGGGTCGCAAGCTCTTCCCGAGCCACCGCGTGCGCGGCTGGCATCGCGCAGGAGGCGTCCCGGCGTGGGCTCAGGTGATGGCCGCGGGCACCCTTGTCGGCGTGGTCGTCGCTACAGGACGGGGCCGGCGGGGACCGTGATCGAGTGGCGGGCGAGCCGGCTCCGATCCGGCTCGCCGCCCTTCCGCAGGTGCACGACCGCCGTCGCGCCGTCCCGCTCGACCTCGTGGACGAGCCACGGCCGTCCGTCCACCGTCGAGCGGCCGACGGTCGCGCCGACCTTCGGCGCGTCGCCCTCCAGCACGCCGCGCTGAATCTCGCGCCCGGCACCGTCCTCGTGAATCCAGATCGCTTCGCCGACGATCCCGGCCGCCGCAGGCGCCGACCCGCCCGCCCGCCAGACGGGCTGAGGATCGAACGTGGGCTGCTCGGCGCGGGTGACCTCGCGCAGCGCCATCCGCAACTCTTCCGGGCTGGGGTTGCCGATGAACCAGAAGCCGCACCAGCTCGCATGGATGTGCAGCAGCGAGTCGAGCATGAAGGTCATCGGCAGGTACGGAAGGTGCTTCTGGTCGGTCAGCTCGAGCAGGTCGAGCTCTGTCGCGACCGCGCGATCCTCGTCGGAGAGGAACGGAAAGCGCGCGCCAACGCCCGCGCGAAGCGTGCCGTTCACGTACGGCTCGTCGACGGTGACGACGGCGATCTGTCCGTATTCGCGCTGCACCGTCTCCTGGAGCTCGACGAGCAAGCGCAGGCGGACCTGCTCCTTCGGGCACCACCAGCCCCGGATGAAGCACAGGATCAGCGGCTGCTCGGCCGCAATCTCGCTCAGGGAGCGCTCGCGGCCTGTGTGATCGGGCAGGCGCAGGTCCGGGAAGGGATTGCCGGGGACGAGGTCGGCGCGCATCGCAGGCTCCTTCGTTCGCTCGACGGTCTCGGGCGAGGCTAGCCGCGCCAAGTCAGCGCCGGCCGTGGCCGTTGCGCCCATGCCCGGGGTCAGACCCCGGCCGTGGCTCGGACGGCCACGTCCGTTGGCGGCACCCGCTCGCGTCCGGGCGGCCGCCGCTGGCGCCTGTGGACAAATCGTCACGAAAATGTTGCAGCTGAATGGGCGCTTCCAGCCATGTCAGGGGTCAGACCCCCAACATGGCCGTTTCGGCCGCGAGGCCGAGGGCCCTCGCGGCCGCGCGGCTACGCGTGCCGGGTCAGCTCGGCGACGAGGGGAGCGATGTCGAGGGGGTCGAAGCCGATCCGCTCCGCGATCTCCTCGCTCGACGGCCGGGTGCCCTCACGGAAGAACCCGCGTAGCAGCTCGCCGGTCTCCGGCCGGCGCCACCAGTCCTCGCCGAGGTCGCGCACGAGCCGAGCGCGCAGCTGCGCGGAGCGAATCCACGCGCGCAGGTAGTCGGCGGAGTAGAAGCCGGCGTCCATGTCGGCGAGGAAGTTGTCCGGCCGATACCGCAGGCCGACGGCCGCCAGCAGGCGCTCCGCATACCCCTCGTCCGTCCCGCCGTCCTCCCCGAAGCGCGACCAGAACATGAGCTCGAACTCGAGCTTGGCCGTGTAACGGCGAAACAGGAGCGACTCGAGGAACGAGGTCGCCTCGGCCTTCTCGGCGGCCTCCTCGTCCGAGAGGTCGAAGTGCTCGGCGTGCCAGCCCGGCTCCCGCGAAAGCGCCTCGACGATGTACGAGTAGATCTCCGTCAGCGCGTGGTCGCGCGCGAGCCGGCGGAAGGTGTAGGGAAGCTCAGGATCCAGGCCCGCGTAGTGGAGCGCGTGACCCGATTCGTGCAGGAACGCCTGGTAGTCGTGCAGACCGCCCTGCGCGCGCGTGATGAGGTGGACGACGGCGGGCGGATCGGAGGCGATCACGCACGCGCGCGGGTTCTTCTGTGGCCGGTCGGCGAGATCGAGCCGGATGTGCGGATCGTCGGCGAGGGCGAACCCCAGGTGCTCGAGCGTGCGCAGGCAGACCTCGACCGCACGTTCGCGCGTGTACACGCGCTCGAGGGGCGAGAGCCGGCGCAGGTACGCCACGTGCGCGGAGGTCGGCAGGTCGTCCCGATCCGGCCCGAGCACACGGTCGAACCACCGCTCCCGAAGCGCAGTCCAGGCGTCCGTCGAGACGTCCCGAGCGGCCACGAGCACGCGCTCGAGCTCGCGTAACGAGATCGCCTTTCGCTCTTCGTTGCGGGGGACGGGGTCGGGCTCGGCGGAGAGCTCGGCCTCCATCGCCTCGGCCGCGCCGACGAGCTCGAGCCGGTCGGGATTCAACATGGCCGAGGCATCCACCGTCAGCTCGCCGAGCTCGTCCCGCGCGCGGTACTCGTCCAGGATCGCGAGCCGCGCCTGCGCGGAGCGGAGTGGAAGCTCCTCGCCGCGGAAGAAGACACGCGTCGCGAGGATCCGGTTCTCGAGCGCGTCCTGGCGCGCCGCCAGTTCGGTCGCCAGAATCCCGCCCTCGCACGCGAGCCGGAGGCGATACAACCGCTCGCGCTCGTCGCCGTCGGCCACCTCCTCGGCCTCGCGCAACGCGTCGAGCTGAGGACGACTGAAGAGGTCGCCGTAGCGCGCGACGATCGCCGCCTGCTCCGAGACGTCCTTCAGGCCGACCCGAACGGCACGACCCTCCTCGGATCGCTCGTACGCGTACCGTGACAGGCGCTCCTCGTACTCCGCAGGCGTCCGAAGGGCGGCGACAGGCACGAGACGTGACTCTAACCCCGGCCGTATCGAAGTACGCCCGGCTTGCGTTTCTAAGTTGAAATGGGGAGCCAGCGCGAGCCTTCGGCCTCGCGCGTGGACCGTGCACGCGGGAGTCTGGCTGAGATCTTTCGTGGGATCACGCTCCCCCACCCCACGCTGCAGTTCAAGCAGCGCGCCTGGATCGAGTTCCAGCGCTCGCTCGACCCGCTCGCACCGCCTAGGCCGCTGCCGCGCCGCCACCGCTGAGCGGCCGCGTCAGACGGCTGAGCACTCTCTCCTTCCCGAGGAGCTCCAGGCTCTCGAACAATCCCGGAGAGACGTTCGAGCCGGTCACGGCGACGCGAATGGGCTGGAACGCCTTTCGTGGTGGCAGCTCCAGCCGCTCGCCGAGTCCGCGTAGCGTCTCTTCGATGCGCTCGGCGGTGAACGGCTCGAGCGGCTCGAGTGCCGCGCGGGCTTCGTCGAGGACTCGCCCGTCGAGCAGAGCCGGGTCGGGCTCGACCTCGCGGAAGAGGAACCCCGCGAAGCGCGGGAACTCGCCGAGCGTCGCGATCTTCTCCTGGACGAGCGGCGCCGCCCGTCGCACGAGCTCCTCTTCCCAGTCGCAGCCGCGCTCGCGCAGGTACTCGACGAGGCGCCGTGCGTACTCGTCCGGCAGAAGTGCCCGCAGGTACACGCCGTTGATGTGCGTGAGCTTCTGGTAGTCGAAGACCGCCGGATTCGCGCCGACGCGGTCGAGCGTGAAGCGCTCGACCAGCTCGTCGCGGCTCATGATCTCGGTTCGGTCGTCGTAGCTCCAGCCGAGGAGCGCCAGGTAGTTCAGCAATGCCTCGGGGATGTAGCCGGCAGCCCGGAACTCCTCGACCGACACGGCGCCGTGCCGCTTGGACAGCTTCTTGCCGTCGGGACCGAAGATGTTGGCCAGGTGCCCGTACTCCGGAACCCGGGCTCCGAGCGCCTCGAGGACATGGATCTGCCGCGGCGTGTTGGAGATGTGGTCCTCGCCGCGCAACACGTGTGTGATGCCGTCGAGCCAGTCCTCGAGCGGCGAGGCGAAGTTGTACGTCGGGCGCCCGTCGGCGCGGATCGCGACGAGATCGCTCAGCTTCTCGTTCGGCCACTCGATCCGCCCGCGGACGAGGTCGTGCCAAGCCGTCGCGCCGTCGCTCGGCATTCGGACGCGGATCGCGCCCTCGTCCTCATACGCCATCCCCTCGGCGACGAGCCGCCGAGCCTCCTGCTGCGCGCGCTCCATGCGGTCGAGCTGGAACGTGACGGGCCTGTCCCAGTCGAGCCCGAGCCAGCGAAACGACTCGAGGATCTGCTCGGTCGCCTCGGCGACTTCGCGGCCCGTGTCGGTGTTCTCGATCCGGAGCCGAAACTCGCCCCCTTCGTGGCGCGCGAAGAGCCAGTTGAAGAGCGCCGTGTGGACGCCGCCGATGTGCAGGAACCCGGTCGGGCTCGGCGCGAAGCGGACGACCACGGACACGGCGCTAGGGTACTAAGGTGCTGCTCGGCGCCCACTGCTCGGGTGGCGTGAAGAGCGCGCTCGACCGCGCCGACGAGATCGGCGCCGACGCCGTCCAGCTGTTCACGCAGAGCCCGCGCGCGTGGCGGCCGGCGACTCCCGACCCGACCGTGTTCGCGGCGTTCAAGGAGCGAAGAAGCGACACGCGCGTCGGCGCTGTGCTGTGCCACGCCGTCTACCTCGTCAACCTGGCGAGCCCCAACGAGGACTTCTACGAGAAGTCGCTCGCCGCGATGACGAGCACCATGGACGTGGCGGTGGGCATCGAGGCGGAGGGGGTCGTCTTCCACGTGGGCTCACACCAGGGTTCCGGTTTCGAAGCGGGGCTCGAGCGCGTGGTCCCGGCGCTCGAGCGCGTGCTCGAGCGCTGCCGGGAGCCGACGTGGCTGCTGATCGAGAACTCCGCGGGCGCCGGCGGCACGATCGGCCGCTCGCTCGACGAGCTCGCCGTCCTGGTCGAGCGGCTCGGACGACATCCGCTGCTCGGAATCTGCCTCGACTCCTGCCACCTCTTCGTGTCGGGCTACGACGTCACGAAGAAGGACGAGCTCGATCGCGTCGTGGACGAGCTGGACGAGCGCATCGGCCTCGGCCGCCTCCGCGCGCTCCACATCAACGACGCGCAGGCGCCGCTCGGCTCGAACCGCGACCGGCATGCGAACGTCGGCGAGGGGCTCATGGGCGAGAAGCTGGGCGTCTTTCTCGCCCACCCTTCGTTCCAGGGCCTGCCCGCGGTGCTCGAGGTGCCCGGCAAGGACGGCCACGGCGCGGACGCCGACGAGGTCGCCAAGCTCAAGGCGCTGCACGCCCGCGCGACGCGGAAGGGGCGAAGGTCTCCTAGGACGAGAGACGGGCGAAGACCTTGAAGGTCGGCTCGCCCACCGGCAGCTCGGAGAACTCCGGGTTCACACAGCCGAGCTCGCCGTCTCGGCCCTCGTAGCAGCGGTCGACCTCGGCCTTGCACATCGGCAGCGGCTTCCGAGCGGCGCGGATCGCGCCGAACCCTGCCCGTGTCCGCTCGGCCGCCCGCAGGAGGTCGAGATCGATCTCGACGTCGAAGACCTTCTGCATGCAGCCGATGTAGGTGTGGCCGAATTCCTCGTACGCGTACACGAACGGGCACGATCGGTCGAGGCACGCGGACGGGTACACGACCTTGTCGCAGTGAACACCGCAGCGGCGGCACTCGACCTCGTCCTGGGGACGGAGCGGCAGCGCCGCCGTCTTCACCGGACGTGGCCCGAGTGACTCCATGGCGGGATTGTGGGGCACGCGGGGTGCGCGCCGCAAGCGCCCTTCCGCCTCACGCCTCTCCGTTGAGCCGCCGGACGACGTTCAGGACGTCGAGCGGCGTGAAGGCCTGGAAGTCGGGTTCGGCGCCGTCGGAGCGGCCGTCCGCCCGGAACCACAGCGCCTGGACCGTCTTCATCCCGAGCCGCTTCGCGCCGCCGACGTCGTGGTAGAGGCTGTCCCCGACGAAGAGCGTGCGGGCGGGATCGGCGTCCAGCTCCTCGAGCGCACGCTCGAAGATCCGCGGGTGCGGCTTGCGCTTGCCGACCTCTGACGAGAAGACGGCGACGTCGAGACGCTCGGCGACGCCCATCCGCTCGAGGTCGGCGCGCAGCAGCCACCCGGGGTCGAAGGCGTTCGAGACGAGGCCGAGCTTAAGCCCGCGCGCCCGGAGCGACTCGAGCAGCGCATGCGTCTGCGCGCCGAGCCTGCGGGCGGGCGTCCACGCCTCGTGCTCGGCGTCGAGGAAGCGGTCGAGCTCGTCGTCGTCCACGTCCACGCCGACGTCTCCGAGCAGCCGCCGGACGAGATCGGGGTACTCGACCTCGTCGACGGTGTCGAGCGCCGCCTCGAGCACCGGCCGGTAGGTGTCGCGGAAGCGGGCGGTGACCAGCTCGAGCTCGGGGAGGTCGTCGCGGCCGAGCGCCTCGAGGCCCGCTCGATGGCCCACCTCGAGGAAGTCCGGATCCGGCACCCAGTCCATCAGGGTGTGCCCCCAGTCGAAGAGCACGGACTCGACCATCGAGTCCAAGCGTAGACGTGTACGGCGCGCGCCCGTCTAGCGTTCGCGCGATGGCGCGGAACATCCTGTGGGGGTCGCTCGCGCTCGGGCCGCTCGCGATTCTCGTCCATACGGCCTTCCATCTCGGCGGCACCGTCGACTTCGCCCTCGCCGCCGCCGCGCTCATCCCGCTGGCCTGGCTGATCGGCGAGGCGACGGAGCACGCCGCGCACCACACGGGTCCCGGGATCGGCGGGTTCCTGAACGCCACCTTCGGGAACGCGCCCGAGCTGATCATCGCCCTCTTCGCCGTCAACGACGGGCTGTTCGAGGTCGTTCGCGGCTCGCTGACCGGAAGCGTCGTCGGCAACCTGCTGCTCGTGCTCGGCTTCTCGCTCGCCGTCGCCCGGCCGGGCCGGCTCGACCGGGAGTCGACCTTCGTCTCGCTCGGCCTCGTCGCACTGGCCGCGCTCCTGTTCCTGATCCCCGCCGTCCCGGGTTTCGAGGGCGATCCCGAGCGTCACTCGCTCGCCGTGCTCTCGGTCGCGCCGGCCGTGGTGCTGCTGCTCGTCTACGTCGGCGCGACCTACGTCTCCCTCAGGCGTCACCGCAGGATGCACGTCTCGTACGAGCCGGCGGAGATGCGTGGGTGGCCGCTTCGCGTCGCCCTCGGCGTACTCGGGCTCGCGACCGTCGTCACCGCCGTGATCGCGGAGATCCTCGTCGGCTCGATCGAGGAGTTCGCAGACAAGCTGTCGCTGTCGGACTTCTTCGTCGCGGCGGTCGTGGTCGCGATCGTCGGGAACGCGGCCGAGCACGGCGGCGCGGTCGTCGTCGCGCATCGCGGTCAGATCCGGCTCGCCGCCGAGATCGCGCTCGCGTCGAGCGCGCAGGTGGCGGTCTTCCTGATCCCGGCGGTGACCCTGCTCGCCTGGCTGATCGAGCCGCTCACGCTCTCGTTCCGGCCGGTCGAGCTGATCGTGCTCGGCGCCTCCGTCGCGGTGACCGCGCTTCTCCTCGCCGGCGGCCGCTCCACGCGCCTGCGCGGTGTCGCGCTGATCCTCGCCTACGTCGGCGCCGCGGCGGCTTTTTTCGCCGCGGGGGACCGGTGATACCCTGACCGCGCAAGAGCGCCTGCCCCAGGAACCGATGACCGAGGACGGAAGATCTATGACCGATATCGCCATGCCCGCAGTTGCCGTTGCGGAGGGCGAAGCCCCCGCGGAAGTCGTCACGGCCCACGAGATCACTCGCGACTACGGCGAGGGCGAGAACGCTGTGCACGCGCTGCGCGGAATCACGCTCGACGTCGAGCGCGGGAAGCTGACCGCCGTGATGGGCCCCTCCGGCTCCGGCAAGTCGACCCTGATGCACATCCTCGCCGCGCTCGACCGGCCCACGAGCGGCTACGTCACGATCGCCGGCACGCGGCTCGGCGGCCTGAGCGACACGGAGATCACCAAGCTGCGGCGCGTGCACATCGGCTTCGTCTTCCAGTTCTTCAACCTGCTGCCGATGCTCACGGCCGAGGAGAACATCCTGCTGCCGCTCTCGCTCGCCGGGCGCAAGCCCGAGAAGGGGTGGTTCGAGCGTCTGCTCGAGCAGGTCGGCCTGGGCGACCGGCGCCACCATCGCCCCGCCGAGCTCTCGGGCGGACAGCAGCAGCGCGTCGCGATCGCGCGCGCGCTCGTCACGCAGCCGACCGTCGTGTTCGCGGACGAGCCGACCGGAAATCTCGACTCGAAGACGGGCGACGAGATCCTCGAGCTGCTCCGAACCTCGGTGCAGGAGTACGGACAGACGCTCGTCATGGTCACCCACGACGCTCGCGCCGCGTCCCGCGCCGACCGCGTGCTCTTCCTCGCCGACGGCCTCATCGTCAAGGAGCTCCGCGACTGCGCGTCGGCGGACGAGATCCTGGCGGCGATGCACGAGATCAGCTCGCAGTGATCCGAGTTGCCCTGCGCGGCCTCGCGGGACGGAAGATCCGCGGGGCGCTGACCGCGCTCTCGATCGTCCTCGGCGTCGCGCTCGTGACCGGCGCCTTCGTGATGGGCGACACGCTGCTGAAGGCCGCCGACTCCCTCGAGAGCGAGGCCTACGCCGGGATCGACGGCATCGTCACCGGCCGGTCGCTCGTCGAGACCGAGGAGTGGACGCAGACGCCGCCCATCTCGGCCGGCGTCCTCGCGCGGGTTCGCGCGGTGCCGGCGGTCGGCGACGCCGTCGGCGGGATGCTCGACCAGGCGAAGCTCATCGACGCCGACGGGCAAGTGATCGGCTCGTCCCCGAACTTTGCGATCGGAATCAACGCGGACGAGCCTGGGGCCGAGCGACTGAATCCTCTCCGCCTGGAGCGGGGCCGGTGGGGCGCGCGGAACCGAGAGGTCGTGATCGACGTCGGGACCGCGAAGCGCGAGCATCTGAGGATCGGCGATCGCGTCGGCGTGCTGGGGCGGGGACCGGTCGAGCAGTTCCGCATCGTCGGGCTCTCGAAGATCGGAGACGTCGAGTCGCTCGGTACGGCCACGACCGCAGCGTTCGATCTCGCGACGGCGCAGCGGCTGCTCGAGAAGCCCGGCCAGCTCGACACGGTCGCATTCACGGCGGCTCCCGGCACGTCGCCGGCCGACGCCCGCGCGGCGGTCGCGAAGGCGCTGCCAGCGCCCTTCCAGATCCGGACGGCCGAGAAGGCCGACCCGTTCACGTTCGGCGACCTGAAGTCCTTCGTCAAGATCATCAGGATCTTCCTGCTCGCCTTCGGCGGGATCGCGCTCTTCGTCGGCGCGTTCATCATCTTCAACACGCTCTCGATCACCGTCGCTCAGCGCGCGCGAGAGTTCGCGCTGCTCAGGACGATCGGCGCCTCGCGGCGCCAGGTGCTCGGCTCGGTCGTCGCCGAGGCGCTCGTGATCGGGTTGATCGCGACTGCGATCGGGATCGCCGCTGGGGTGGGGATCGCGAAGGGCCTCTCGGCGCTGATGGCGGCGCTCGACCTCGACCTCCCGCAAGCCGGGATGGTCTTCGCGCCGCGAACGGTGCTCGTGAGCCTCGCCGTCGGCGTGGTCGTCACGCTGGTCGCCTCGCTCGTCCCGGCCGTGCGTGCCACGCGCGTGCCGCCGGTCGCGATCCTGCGCGAGGGCTCGACCCTTCCCCGCTCCCGCATCGCACCCATCGCTCCATACGCGGCCTCTGTCGGGATCGTGCTCGGCGCGGCGCTGCTCGCGTACGGGATGTTCGCGGAGAGCATCGCAGCGCCGCTGCGCATCGTCGCGCTGGTCGTAGGCGTCCTCGGCCTGTTCCTCGGCGTGGCGCTGCTCTCGCCGCGCCTCGTGCGGCCCCTCGCATGGGCCGTCGGCTGGCCGTCGGCGCGCTTCGCCGGCGCGACGGGACGCCTCGCGCGCGAGAACGCGACCCGGAATCCGGGCCGGACCGCGATCACGGCCTCCGCACTCATGATCGGTCTCGCGCTGGTGACGTTCGCGGCGGTCCTCGGCAAGGGGCTGCGCGAGAGCTGGGGCTCCACGGTCGACAAGCAGGTCGCGGCCGACTACGTAGTCAGCGGCGGAAGCGAGGGCGAGACGTTCACGCCGGCGGCGATCCGCTCGCTCGCGCACACCAGGGGCGTCGCAGCCATGTCGCCGGTCCGCAGCGGGGAGGCGACGGTCGCCTCACTCCACGCGAAGGCTGGGATCTCCGGGATCGACGGCGCGACGATCGGCCGCTTCTACCGCTTCGACTGGACGCAGGGGTCGAGCTCGACGCTTGCCGGCCTCGGGAGAGACGGTGCCGTCGTGCTGGACAACTGGGCGAACGACCACCACGTCGGGGTCGGTGACCGCTTCACGCTCGAGACGCGTGACGGCAGCAAGCTCCCAACGGTCGTGCGCGGGATCTACAAGCCGAAGGGCGTCGACTCGCTCCTCGGCGACGTGCTCGTCTCGACGGCCGCGTTCGACGCGACGTTTGCGCGGCCGGAGATCGCGATGGCGTTCGTCGACGCGACGGACGATGCGGATCGAGCGACGCTCGAGCGCTCGCTGAAGGGCTTCCCCGGTGTCAGCCTGCAGACGCAGGACGAGTTCGTCTCCGACCAGCTGAGCTGGATCAACAAGATGCTCGCGTTGATCTACGCCCTGCTTGCGCTCTCGGTCATCGTCAGCTTCTTCGGCATCGTGAACACGCTCATCCTGTCCACGGTCGAGCGGACGCGGGAACTCGGGATGCTCCGCGCCGTCGGAATGACGCGCCGCCAGATGCGACGGATGGTGCGGCACGAGAGCGTGATCACCGCGCTGATCGGGTCGGCGCTCGGGCTCGTGCTCGGAATCGGGCTGGCGGCGCTCGTCACGCGCCGCCTCTCGGAGTTCTCGACCTCCGAGGGAGGCGAGGGGATGTCGCTGTCGATCCCGGTCGTGACGCTCGCGGTCTTCGCACTGATCGCGATCCTTGCCGGAATCGTCGCGGCGATCGCCCCGGCGCGACGGGCGGCGCGGCTGCGGATCCTCGAAGCGCTGCAGTACGAGTAGCCGCGTAGCTACCTTGACCTCGTGATCCGGCTCGCGCTGCGCGGGCTCGCGGGGCGGAAGTTCCGCGCGGCCCTCACCGCCCTCGCGATCGTGCTCGGCGTGTCGATGGTGAGCGGGACGTACGTCCTCACGGACACCATCTCGACGGCGTTCGACGCGATCTTCCAGGGGAGCTACCGGGGCACGGACGCCGTCATCACGAAGAAGACGGCGTTTACGAACCCGCAGGGCGACACCATCGACGCGCCCAGCTTCCCGGCCGGCGTGCTCGACGAGGTGCGCGCGCTTCCCGACGTAAAGGCCGCGCTCGGCGGCGTCGCGGGCCAGGCCCAGATCATCGGCAAGGACGGCAAGGCCGTCGTTTTCGGCGGCGCCCCAAACCTCGGATTCAGCGTCGACCCGACGCAGCCCGAGTTCAACTCGCTCACGCTTGTGAAGGGGCGCTGGCCCGGCCCGAACGAGGTCGTGATCGACCGCGC
>JBKOYJ010000071.1:0-8018 GCA_046725345.1 Actinomycetota bacterium
GTCAACGGCAGGCTGTCGCCGCGGCGCGGCCGGTGGAACCACCGTGCCTCGCGCGCGTTCATCACGAACCAGCCGGTGCTCGCGGGCACGAGCCCTGCCTCGGTCTGCTCGAGCTCAGCCTCCGGAACCACCCCGCGATGATCCCACAGGCGAGCGCGACGAAAGCTCGTGCATCACTCGCCCTCGAGCAGGCGAATCGCCGACTCGCGGTCCGGAACCCGGAGCTTGCGAAGGATCGCGGCGACGTGACTGCGAACGGTCGCCCGCGACACGAACAGGCGGTCGGCGATCTCGCCGGTGGTCAGCCCGTTCCTCAGCAGCTCGAGCACCTGCCACTCCCGGCTCGTCAGGCCGCCGCCTCCCTGCTCGCCGCCGAGGAGCGCCCTCCGGCGGGGCGACGGATCGCGGAACGTCGCGACGAGGCGGGATACGAGCGCTCGCGGGATAGCCGCCTCGCCCTCGAGAACGTCGAAGAGGGCGGACGGCAGCTTGTCCGCCGGCAGCTCCTTGAGTAGATAGCCGGACGCCCCGGCACGGAGCGCCGCGAAGAGATCCTGATCGTCGGCGGAGACCGTCAGCATGACCACCTTCGCTTGCGGAAGCCTCGCCGTGATCTCCCAGGTAGCCGCGACACCGCTACCGGGCATTCGGACATCGAGGAGGCAAAGATCTGGCTGTTCGCGAACCGCCGCGTCAACCGCCGCGACGGCGTCGGCGACTTCGGCGCAAACTTCGAAGCGCTCGTCCCGCTCGAGCGCGCGGCGGACGTCGGCGCGGGTCGGCGCGTGGTCGTCCGCGATCAGCACCCGAGCCCTCACCCCAGCACGACCTCTACCTTTGTCCCCTTGCCGGGCTGCGAGGAGACGCTCAGCCGCGCTCCGATCTCCTCGGCCCGTTCACGCATCCCCTCGATCCCGTAGCTGTTCGGCCGGATTTCGGCCGGTTCGAAACCGACGCCGTCGTCGTAGACGCGCATCCGAACGCCTGCCTCATTCGCGAGCTCGACCCGAACGACATCTGCCGACGCGTGACGAGCGGCATTCGCAACCGCCTCGTGCGCGATTGCGACGAGGGCCTCACGTTCGGAGGAGTTCACGCCTGACACGGGGGATAGGTCGAGTACGAGTCGTGCGCCGACGCGTGCGGCGAGCCCATCGAGCGCGGCGGCAAGCGTAACGTCCAGCGGCTCGGTCTCAGGCCGCCGTAGGGCGGCGATCGTACGCCTCGACTCGGCGAGTGCGCGGTCCGCGGCAGCGGCCAGCTCGCCGCCGTCGTGGAGCTCGTGAGCGCGTCGCGCGATGTACGCGAGCTCTTGCAGCAACCCGTCGTGGAGGCCTCGTGCGATGCGGCGTCGTTCATCGTGAGCGGCCGTTTCGGCTCGACGGCTTGCGGTGTCGCGCTCGAGCCCGAGCACGATGACGATGTAGAAGAGAACGCGCACGATGTCGGTGGGACGGACGGAGCTCAACCCGGTCGACGGATCGAGCAGGTAATCGATGCGCGAGAGTGCTCCGAGCGCGGCCGCATTCGCGAGCGAGCCCGCCAGGATGCCGCCGCCGTGACGCCACCGCCACGTGAACGCTGCCGCGGCGACGGCAAACGCCGCGAGCGTCGCACCGTGAACCGCGTAGACCGCGTTGCGCCCCTCCAGTTCGCCCGCGGGCGTGATGGTCGCGGGCAGCGACGATCGCGCGAGCGCGAACGCACCGCCGATGGCGGCTAGAACGATTCCGATTCCAATCGCGAGCCCGAGCGCTGTCGAGCGCTCGCGCTGGATCTTCGTCTGGGGCGCGAGCGCCGCGGCGGCCAAGAGCAGCGCGCCCGCAAGCCGGCCCGTAGACGCCGACCACAGCCACGCGTACGACCGGCTGTCGAGCGTCGCCGGCACCGTGGAGAAGAGCGCGTGAGACCCGCCCAGCAGACCAAGCGCCGCGGCGAGGAGATAGTCGTCGAGCCGGCGAGTGTCGTACGCCCGAAGCACCGCGAGGAAGAAGGCGAGGACCGCGATCACGGCAACGACGGCCTCGACGGTGACGTGCAGCGATGGGCGTGCTGCCTGTTCACCCGGGCGCGAAACGCTCAGGACGACACTCAGGCTGCCGATGCCCAGAAGCAGGACAAGCGCGAGCGAAGACCGGCCCCGACCCATGATCCTCTCTTAGCAGAGGGGCCCCGCCAGGTCGAGCCCCAAATGCGGGGCATACATTTCGGACATGCCGATCCGGAAGCTGCTAGTGGCAAATCGCGGCGAGATTGCCCTCCGCATCTTCCGGGCGTGCCGCGTTCTCGGTGTCTCCACGGTCGCCGTCGTTGCGCCCGACGATCGCGGAGCGCTGCACGCAAGCGACGCGGACGAGACGGTCGAGATCGGCGGCTACCTTCTCTCCGAGGAGCACATCCGCGCTGCGCGCGCCGCCGGCGCGGACGCCGTTCACCCCGGGTATGGATTCCTCGCCGAGAGCCCGGCGTTCGCCGCCGCGGTCGAGGCCGCGGGGCTCGTCTGGATCGGACCGCCGGCGGCGGCGCTCGAGGCCGGCGGCGACAAGCTCGAGGCGAAGCGGATCGCGCGGGCGGCCGGCGTTCCGGTCGTGCCCGAGGGCGAGCCCGAGGAGATCGGCTTTCCGCTCGTGATCAAGGCGGCGGCAGGCGGCGGCGGTCGCGGGATGAGGGTTGTGCGCGAGCGCGCCGAGCTTGCCGACGCATTCGCGGCCGCCCGCCGTGAGGCGGCCGGTGCATTCGGCGACGACCGTGTCTTCGCCGAGCGCTACCTCGAACGCCCCCGCCACGTCGAGATCCAGCTGCTCGCCGACGAGCACGGGACGATCGTCGCCCTCGGAGAGCGGGAGTGCTCGCTGCAGCGTCGCCATCAGAAGGTGCTGGAGGAGTCGCCTTCCCCTGCGGTCGACCCCGTCCTCCGTGCGCGGATGAGCGACGCGGCGGTCGCGTTCGCCCGCGCGATCGGCTACCGGAGTGCAGGCACGGTCGAGTTCATGCTCGCGGAGGACGCCTTCTTCCTCCTCGAGCTGAACGGGCGGATCCAGGTCGAGCATCCGGTGACCGAGCTCGTGACCGGCGTCGACCTCGTGCAGGCCCAGCTCCGGATCGCGGACGGAGAGCCGCTCGAGGGCGCCGCGCCGTCGCTCTCCGGACACGCGGTCGAGGTCCGGCTCTACGCGGAAGATCCCCGGACGTTTCTCCCTCAGGCCGGGCGGATCGACCGCCTGCGTTTCCCCCGCGGCGTGCGCGTCGACGCCGGCGTCGCCGAGGACAGCGAGGTCGGGACGGCGTACGACCCCCTGATCGCCAAGCTGATCGCGCACGCCGACACCCGCGAGGAATCGCTGCTTCGACTGCGCGATGCGCTCGACGAAACGGAGGTGGGCGGCGTCGTGACCAACTTGCCCTTTCTGCGTTGGCTTCTCGCGCACCCGGCCCTCCACGCCGGGGAGACGACGACCGCCTTCCTCACCGAGCATCCGCCGCTGTCGGCGATGCCGCTTCGCCTTCCCCGCGGCCCCTGGCAGTCGCCCTGGCGCCTCAACCTGCCCGCTCCCGCTCCCCAGGCGCCTCCGGACGTCGACGCGGGGACGGGGGAAGGCCCCATCGCGGGCGAGCAGAGTGCCGTCACGGCACCGATGCCCGGAACCGTGGTGCGCGTGCTTGTGGCCGAGGGCGATCGCGTGGTCGCACGCCAGCCGCTATGCGTGCTCGAGGCGATGAAGATGGAGACTCCGCTCGTGTCTCCGTACGCGGCGATTGTGCGCGCGATCCATGTCGCGGAGGGCGATCGCGTCCCGGCGGGCGCGCTGCTCGTGGAGCTGGAGGAATGACCTGAACCCAACCCGTCGACACGATCGAGCATCAACGGGATGGGTCTATGCTCCAGTCGTGCTGTGGAACATCGTCACGATCCTCCTCGTCGTCCTCGCGCTCGTCGTCACGGTCGGGCTGTTCCCCGGCACGATCGGCAAGCGCGTCGCGTTCGGCCTGATCCGCCTGCCGCCCGTGCGGAAGCCGGGAGCGCAGGAGCCGCACGAGCCCGCCGCCGGCGACGAAGCCGACCGCAGACTCGACGGGCCCGGCTCGCGCCGAAGCTAGAAGAGCTTCTGAAGCTTCATGGCGGCGCCGATGTCGCCCTTGATCTTCAGCTTCCCGGTCATGTAGGCCGTCGTCGCGTTCTGGTCGCCACTCACGATCTGCCGGAACGTCTCCTCGGAGGCCGAGATCACGCAGTCCGCCGTCCCGGAGCCCTCGCTCACGTCCACGTGCCCATCCTCCACGCGCACGGTCCATGTCCCAGCGCCGTCCACCTCGAAGACGTACGAGTTCCGCATCCCCGCAACCTTGGCGGGATCGATGCGGGAAGGAAGCCCCTCGAAGAAGCCGCGAACCTCGTCGGCCATCGCCGCGGGACCCTAGCCGATCGGGGAGGTGACCCTAAGCGGCTTTCGCCTGCGTGACGGGCATGTACCGAGCGATGAGCGCGTGCGCGAGCTGGCGTTGGAGCCGGCAGATCTCGAGGCGGTTCGTCTCGAGCCTGTCGCTATCGGCGTTGTCGGCTCGGAGCGACTGGCGCTCGGCCACGAGCGCTCCGATCTGATCGCCCAGCCCTTCGATCGTGTCGTAGGTCGTTGTCATCTCGATTCCAGTATCGGTCGACGTCTGCAGTTATTCGCTACCCCAAAGGGGAGATCCTGTTACGACGTCTGGGCAGGGTAGAAGTTGGCTCGGCTAGCATCGCGCCGCCTTGGACCTCGCCCTCTCGGAGGAGCACGAGCTCGTTCGCCGGACGGTCCGCGAGTTCGCGCTCGAGCGGGTCGCGCCGGTGGCGGCGGAGCTCGACCGAGAGGCGCGCTTTCCCTACGAGCTCGTACGCGAGCTCGCCGAGCTCGGACTGATGGGGATGCCCATCCCGGAGGAGTACGGCGGCGCGGGCAGCGACACCGTTTCCTACGCGATCGCAATCGAGGAGCTCACCCGAGTCGACTCGTCGCTCGCGATCACGGTGTCGGCGCACACGTCTCTCGGGACGATGCCGATCTTCCTCTTCGGAAACGAGGAGCAGAAGCGGCAGTGGCTTCCCAACCTCGCCTCAGGCCGGCGACTCGCCGCCTTCGGACTGACCGAGTCCGGCGCCGGCTCGGACGCCGGCGCGACGGCCACACGCGCCGCGCTCCGCGACGGGGAATGGGTGATCAACGGCTCGAAGATCTTCATCACGAACGCCGGCACGGACATCAGCGCGTGCGTGACGATCACGGCCCGGACCGCAGACGACGAGGTCTCGAACCTGATCGTCCCGAACGGGAGCCCCGGGTACGGGATCTCGGCGCCGATGAAGAAGCTCGGCTGGCGCGCGTCCGACACACGCGAGCTCTCGTTCGAGGACTGCAGGGTGCCCGGGGACAACCTGCTCGGCCCGCGCGGGCGCGGCTTCGCCCAGTTCCTGGAAATCCTCGACGGAGGACGGATCTCGGTCGCCGCGATGGGCGTGGGGCTGGCCCAGGGAGCGTACGACCTTGCCTACGCGTACGCGCAGGAACGACGCCAGTTCGGGCAGGCGATCGCCCGGTTCCAGGCCGTCCAGTTCCAGCTCGCCGACATGGCCACCGAGATCGAGGCCGGACGCGCCCTCGTGTACAAGGCCGCGTGGCTCAAGGACTCGGGACGGCCCTTCGCAAAGGAAGCGGCGATGGCCAAGCTCTATACCGGGCTGGTGTCGAACCGCGCCGTGAACGTGTCGCTCCAGATCCACGGCGGCTACGGCTACATGGAAGAATTCGCGATCTCGAGGCTCTACCGCGACCAGAAGATCCTCGAGATCGGCGAAGGCACGAACGAAGTGCAGCGCATGGTCATCGCCAGACATCTCGGCCTCTGAAAACGCCTCGCATGCGGCGAGGCTAACCGGGGGAACCGGTGGGGTTCCCCCGAGAACCCCCTCCTCACGCTTGTCGCTCGCTGCGCTCGCTGCGTGGGGGAACCGGGGTTCCCCCACGGGCCCCCTCCGTGGGTCCGACTCGGGCTCCGCTTCGCGGAGCCGAGTCGCGCGAGGCACTGCGTCTTCTATCTACCGACGTGCTCGAGCGCGGCCAGCCGGTTCGACGCGTCGAGGGCGGCGACCTTGTAGCCCTCGGCCAGCGTCGGGTAGTTGAAAACCGAGTCCACGAGCTGGTGGACAGTGCCGCCTGCGGCCATCACGGCCTGGCCGATGTGGACGAGCTCGGTCGCGCTCGTCCCGAGCACGTGCACACCGAGGATCCGGTGGTCGGACAGCGAGACGAGCAGCTTCAAGAGGCCGTACGAGTCGCCGAGGATCTGTCCGCGCGCGAGCTCGCGGTAGCGGGCGAGGCCCACCTCGTAGGGCATCGACTCCTCGGTCAGCTGCTCCTCGGTGCTTCCGACGAAGCCGATCTCGGGGATCGTGTAGATCCCGATCGGGATCAACCCGCTGAGAGTGGGCGCCGGCACGCCGAGCGCGTGGCATGCCGCCAGCCGCCCCTGCTCCATCGCCGTCGCGGCGAGACCGAACGAACCGATCACGTCGCCGGCCGCGAAGATGTGCGGCACGGCTGTGCGGAACTCGTCGTCGACCTCGACGCGGCCCCGCTTGTCCGCCTCGAGGCCGGCACTCTCGAGCTCGAGCTCCGCGGTCGCGCCCTGCCGTCCCGCCGAGTAGAGCACCGTCTCGGCCGGGATCAGCTTTCCGCTCTCGAGTCGCGTCACCGTTCCGCCCTCGCGCCGCTCGACCGCGACCACTGCCTCGCCGAAGCGGAAGGTGACCCCGAGATCCCGGAGGTGGTACTGCAGCCCTTCGGCGATCTGCGCGTCGCAGAAGTCGAGCAGCCGCGAGCGCTGCTCGACGACGGTGACCTTCGCACCGAGCGCGGCGAACATGGAGGCGTACTCGATGCCGATCACGCCGGCGCCCACGACGAGCACGGTCGCGGGAATGTGGTCGAGGAGCAGCAGTCCGTCCGAGTCGAGCACGGTGCGGTTGTCGAAGGCGACGTCCCTCGGGTGTGCGGGGCGTGTGCCCGTCGCAATCACGATCTGCTCTGCGCTCACTCGCTGTTCCGAGGGAGCGCCGAACGCAAGCGTGTGCGGGTCGACAAACCGTGCGGTTCCCTGCAGGACCTGCACGTGGTTACGCGTGAGCTGGTTGCGGACGATGTCGATCTCCCGCTCGATCACGCGCCGCGTCCGCATCGCGAGGTCCTGCGGGGTGATCTCTTCCTTGACGCGGTAGCTCTCGCCGTAGACGTCGCGTTGCGAGAGGCCAGTGAGGTAGACGACGGCCTCGCGCAGCGTCTTCGAGGGGATCGTCCCCCGGTTGACGGAGACGCCGCCGAGCTGGCGGCGCTCGACGACCGCCGCCTTGCGCCCGAGCTTCGCCGCCTGGATCGCAGCCTTCTGACCGGCTGGGCCCGAGCCGATGGCGACGAGGTCGTAGTCGTACGCCACGCCGGGCAGTATGGCGGCGAGGACTGCGTCAGGGAGCGGTGAGATCCGCCCCCGGCAGCGCGGCTATCGGCGCTGGCGGTGCCCGGCGCGACCGCCGCCGCCCGACGAGCCCGACGACCTCCGTCACGTCGGCGACGACGAGAAGCGACAGCGCGAGCACGTACCCGACGCCGAGCTCGACGTCGGCCAGGTTCGCCGCCGCAACGATCGGCAAGTAGAGCACCAGCAGCGTGGCGGCCAGGGCGGCGACGAAGCGCCAGCCGATCGAGTCCGTCCACGCGAGCGCGAGCGCGGCGAGGGCCGCGACGAGCGCCAGGAACGCGGGGAACCAGCCCTCGTCCTCGACCTGCTGCGCGAGGTTCGGCCCGACCGCGTCGCTCGCGGCTCCAGGCACCGACCCGGTGGCGAGTTGAACGCCGGTGACCGAGACGCGGTCGTCTCCACACGAGACCGTCCCGAACGGGAGCAGGAAGCAGAGGACGACCGTGGCGTACAGAGGTATCGAGAGCTTCATGCCTCGACCGTACGCCGGACGGCCCGACCCACGCGTCAGG
>JBKOYJ010000047.1:0-5472 GCA_046725345.1 Actinomycetota bacterium
AGCGGGGTGTCCAGCTGCGCGTCGCTCGCCCGTACCCAGGAGAGCGCACGGCCGTCGTAGTTGCTGTCGGGCAGCGGGTAGATGTAGACGCACCCGATCACGTCGCGGCTCGCCGGATCGAGCACCGTGTACGTGAACCCCATCCGGTTACGGAAGTCGTCGGCATGGCGCTGCAGGTCTGCCCGGTTCTCGTCCGGCGTCATCTCCCGCGGCCAGCTGCTGTCCTCCCACCCGGGCGTCGCGTGGATGTGCTCCATCGACGAGGTCCACGCGTCGTAATCCCGGTCGTTGTGCTCGGGGCCGAGCGGCTCGAGCACGAACTGCGGCGTCTCGAGCCGCCGAGGGACGTCGAAGTCGCGCGGGACGAACTCGTCCACGCGACCGATGGTAGAACGTTGGCCAGGCCACGCGTACTCGTCGTGGCGACGAACCCAGAACTGGGGTCCCTGTCCGCCCTCGTCACGGCCCTTGGGGACGAGGTCGAGATAGTTGTAGGCCGTGTCGAGGAGACCGATCCCGCGCGCGTACGCCGAGTAGGTGTGGAGCACGGCGGCCGGCCCGATGCTTCCCGAGTGTAGGCCGGGCCGGTCGAAGGCTCATCAAGTGGAGCCGGGCGAGCGAATCGTCACCTGCGCCAGACCGTATGGAGTGCCCGGCGCCTCGCTCGTAAGTTGGCGCGGGTTGCCGTCGGGATGGGCCCGGCGGTAGAGCCGCAATTACGGGAGGCGCCGGTGATGGACGAAGGTAGCTGGGTGGGGCTTGACGTGCACGCTCGCTCGGTGGTCGCGGGCGTGATCGATCGGGGGACCGGTGAGGTGTGTGAGTCTCATCCGTTCTTGTGGACAGATCAGGGGTTGGTGACGGCGGCTCCTTCGTAGTGTTGGCTTTCGTATTCGAGCGGGCTGATCATGCCGAGGCTGGTGTGTCTGCGGCGGCGGTTGTACCAGGTCTCGATCCAGTCGAAGACGTCGGTGGCGACGTCGTCGACGCTGCGGTAGGCGCTGCGGTCGAGCCGTTCGATCTTCAGCGTGCCAATCAGCGATTCGCACATCGCGTTGTCGAGCGCGTCGCCGACTGAGCCCATGCTCGGCTGCAGTCCGGCCTCGACGAGCCGGCGGCTGAAGGCGAAGCTCGTGTACTGGCTGCCGCGATCGCTGTGGTGGATCGCGCCGGCAGCTTGCATCTCGCCGCGGCGCCAGATCGCCATCTCGAGCGCCGCCAGCACCATGTCAACCGTTTTCGTCGCTCGCACGGCGTGGCCGAGGCAGTGGCGGCTCCAGGCGTCCTCGACAACGGCGATGTAGGCCGGCCCGCTGAAGGTGACGACCTGCGAGAAGTCGGCCACCCACAGCTCGTCCGGCCCGTCGACGGCGAAGTCACGGTCAACGAGATCAAGGGCGGGCTTCGAGCCGTCGGCTTTCGTGGTCGATTGGCGCCGCCGCTTCGCCCACACCGAGCGGAAGCCGTACTGGCGCATCAGCCGCGCGACCCGCTTGCTGGAGACCCGGACGCCATGATCGAGCAGCAGCTCGGCGTGCACGCGTGGCGAGCCATACGTCTCGTCGCTGGCCTCGAAGATCGCGCGGATCTGCTCGATCAGCAGCCAGTCGGAGATCTGACGATCCGAGACCGGTGAGCGCTGCCACTCATAGAAGCCCGAGCGCGCAACGCCGAGCGCCCGGCACAGCAGGGAGACGGGCCGGCGCTGGCTCTCTTCGTCGATCAGCCGGTAAACGAGCGTCACCGCGGATCGGTCTCCCGTACGAAGAAAGTCACTGCACGCTTCAGGATCTCGCGCTCGGCCTCGAGCTCGCGGACCTGCTTGCGCAGCCGGCGCAGCTCCTCCCGCTCGCTCGTGGTCAGACCGTCATCACGCTCACCCGCGTCGAGCTGGTCCTGCTTGATCCACTGACGCAGCGCCTCGCCGCTGATCCCCAGCTCGCGCGCGACGTCTTGATAGCGGCGGCCGGTCGCCCGGACCAGCCGGATCGCCTCACGCCGAAACTCCGGCGGATACGGCCTCTGAAACCTCGGGGGCATCTCGCTTCTCCTTCCTCGCAAGGCGACATGCTCGCCAAGCGACCGGCTGTCCAGAGAAACGGATGAGACTCACATCGCGACAGGACTCGGGATTGCTTTGCTGGTGAGCGTTGCCGACGTCGCGAGGGGAGGCGATGACTACCTCTCGACGTTCTTGGCATTCGCCGTCCTCAATGTCGCGTTCTTTGTGGCGTGGGCATACTGGGACAAGAGACCGCGGCTCGCGAGGTTCGAGCTCGTCTGGGTAGTAGTCGTGGTCTGCGTTGGTGCGCTCGGC
Organism: Actinomycetota bacterium; assembly: GCA_046725345.1. Classification (GTDB taxonomy): domain Bacteria; phylum Actinomycetota; class Thermoleophilia; order Gaiellales; family Gaiellaceae; genus JBKOYJ01. The sequence goes on from JBKOYJ010000047.1 coordinate 2,318, forward strand.
GTTGCCTTCTTGGTCATTGCGTCTGGGGTCCGAGCGGCAGCGATGGTTGGTGTCCCGGCTTTAGCCTTGATTGTGATCTGGCTCGGTGTGCGGCACTTCAGTCGTCTCCACGCGCGGTCGTAGCGCCCTCGACCGCAACGCAAGGGACGTTGGCTGACTCGCACGCTAAGACGCTTGTACGGACCTTCCGGCTCAGGTCTTGCAAAGCAACACTCGCCGCCGCGACCGACATGGCGGGCGCGGCCGTACTCCGCAGGCCGGTAGGACACGACCGCACCCACAAGGTGCTCAGGCGGCTCCGCGGACGAGCGGACGACGCAACCGTTCTGAAGGAGGGGGCTCGCGGGGGAACCAGGGGTTTCCCCCGCGCTCAAATGGAGCTAGCCGGACTCGAACCGGCGACCTCCTGGGTGCGATCTGTGGCGAACGTTCGCGCCAGGTGGCACCGGTTCGCTGAAACTGCCAGTTTGCAGGGATTCTCTCGGATGCGGCCGAACCCGTCCGATCCCGAGCGAACCGTGAGCGTTGCCATTGTTGCCACGCGCCTACGCTCCGAACGCCTCGGCGAGCTTCGCCCCGAGCAGCAGCCCCCTCGAGCCGCGCGCACGCGCGGACGTCGTCCATCGGGTTGTCCCAGACGCGGCTGAGGAAGCTCGCTCGTCCGGGGTGACCTCGTCGATGCATTGGCTCGCCGACGTGGCCCAAACGTCCGGTCTGCGTCACGCAGGTACACCAAGTCCAGCGTCTCAGGCCGGCATAACACGCGACGCGCCGCCGGTTCATCCGGCCGCGCGACCAGTGGGTGTGGAGGCACCACGTCGCCCACGAGCCTGGCCGCTGCGGGGTTCGCTACGGCAGAACGATCACGCAGTCGCGGCGCTGCTTGTTCGCAGCGGCAGGTAGCCGACAAGCGCGGGGCCGGGGCTATCGGTTGGATTTGATCGCCATCGGGTCGACGCTCCACTCCGCCGCCACGTTCAGGACCGTGTCCTCGCCCGCGAGCTCCGCATCCTCCAGCTCGCCCTCGGGATCGGCCGTGCGCACGATGCCAGCCTCGGCACGTGCGGGCTCGCCATCGTCGAACCTGATCTCCCCGGTCACCGATCCAGGCGTACGGGCGGACCGGTTCGCCGTTCACCCACCGTTGCCACTCGCAGGCTCGTCGCCAGAGGTGCCTCCACAGCCGTGCCGACGACCCGCCGGGGCTGGTGGACGACCGCTGAGAAGGGCGTGCTTTGAGAACTCGCGGCCGGCGCCGTCCCGCACGCCTTCGCTGCGCTCAGCGACCCCGCCGTCAGCCCCGGTCGCCGGCCGCCCTGCCGAACTAGGCTTTGTCCAGCCCGAGCGTGACCAGCGCATACGTCGAGAATCCGGTAACGCGCGAACGGTTTGCTTTTCAGCCGACCGACGAAGATGCAGTCCGGCTGGACTGGTTTCTGCCCCCCGGCGGTTCCTCCCCAGAACACGTCCACCCCCACCAGGTCGAGCGGGTGTCGGGGATCGCGGGCGAGCTCGAGATCGCGGTTCGGGGCGGCGACATTTTGCGCATCGGTCCCGGCGACGTGGTCGAGGTCCCCGCGGGCACGCCGCACCTCTTCCGCAACGAGAGCGACGAAGTCGCCCACATGACGGTGGAATTCCTCCCGCCCTCGACATGCGCGAGTTCCTCGAGATGGCTGCCGGACTCGCCAAAGATGGCAAGATCGACAAGGCCGGTCGGCCCAAGAACCCGCTGCAGCTAGCGACGTTCGTGCTCGGATTTCGCCACGTGTTCTACGTCACTCGCCCTCCGCTTTGGGTGCAACGCTTGACCCTGACGCCTCTCGCCGCTCTCGGCCGCCTATTCGGCTACAAGCGCTACGAGGAGAAGTACCGCGTTCACGGATAGGGCCGCCGCCACTCCTCTCGCGCCCCCCTCGCTCCCCTCACGCCAAGTCGTCTGCAGGCCTGCATCGGCAGGCGTGCGCTCGAGAATCGGGTGAGTTCTTCGGTGGCTTCGACGCGCTGACTCTGGCGGAATCACATTCGCTTCACCGCTCCTTGACAGGCGGGGAGCGGTACGGTCTGGGAGAGTGCGGCAAGAGTGCAGTCTTCGCCAGCGGGAGCACGATGAGCCGCGTTGAAGTCCGCGACCTCGGCGAGCCGGAGGCGGTCGTGAACTACCCGCTCGGGACGTCCAGCCAGGTTCGCCTGGCACAGACAGTGATCACCCGCCACGTCCTTCAGCCGGGTTGGAGCTGGGAGGAGCACGCCCGGCCGTTGGTCGGAACCGCCTCATGCGAGCTCTACCACCGCGGGGTGGTCCTCAGCGGACGGATGGGCGTTCGCACCGATGAGGGGGAGCAGCTCGTCATCGGCCCCAACCAGGTGTTCGACCTCCCACCCGGGCACGTGACCTGGGTGGAGGGCGACGAGGAGCTCGTGATGGTCGACTGGGCCGGCGGCGCCGGGTTCGACACGCTGCCGGGTGAGGAAGCGCGGGTGCTGGCCACGATCCTGTTCACCGATATCGTCGACTCCACCGCGCTCGCGCGCGACACCGGCGACGCGTCGTGGAAACGGACCGTGGCCATGCACGACGACGTCGTCCGGAGCGTGCTCGCCGGGTTCGGCGGCCGCGAGGTCGAGACCGCCGGCGACTCGTTCCTGGTCGTCTTCGACAGCGCCGAGGGCGCCATCCGCTGCGGGCTGGCACTCGTCCGAGCCCTCGACGCGATCCGGCTCCCGATCCGGGTCGGCATCCACAGCGGCGAAGTGATCGTGAGCGACGACCAGGTTCGGGGCCTGGCAGTGCACGCCGCGGCCCGCATTCTGGACCAGGCGGGACCCGGCGACGTCCTCCTGTCGGGCACGACCCGCGACCTTGCCGAAGGCGCAACCGGGCTGACGTTCGAATCTCGGGGCCGGCACCGTCTCAAGGGCTTGGAGCGAGAGCACGAGCTGTTCGCCGCGACCCCGCCAGCCGCGGCATGAAGGATGGGATCACACGGTCGAACACTGCCCGGCGATCTCGGAGCGATGGCACACGTCCGCCGGCAGCGACTTCAACCGCGACTTCGGAGTGACGATCGGGCGCGGCCGGGAGGAGTCGGCGCTTACGGGTGTGCGATCGGTCCGTCCCGGATGACCGCATGCACTCGATCGACCGAGACGGC
>JBKOYJ010000107.1:0-7567 GCA_046725345.1 Actinomycetota bacterium
ACCGTCCCGTGCGAGATCGACTTCATGGCGATCTCGAGCTACGGCGTCTCGACCGACTCCTCGGGGGTCGTACGCATCCTCAAGGACCTCGACATCAACATCGAAGGCCGCCACGTCCTCGTCGTCGAAGACATCATCGACTCGGGGCTGACGCTCTCCTACCTCGTGCGCACGCTCCAGGCGCGCCGTCCTGCGACGCTCGAGATCTGCGCCCTGATGACCAAGCCGGAGCGGCGCGAGATGGACGTCGACGTGCGCTACGTCGGCTTCGAGATCCCCAACCGATTCGTGATCGGGTACGGCCTCGATTTCGCCGAGCGCTACCGCAACCTGCCGTACGTCGCCGTCCTCCACCCGGATCTCATCCCCGAGGGCGGCTAACTCGGGCTAAAGGCCGGGGCCTAGAGCGCCGACACTGGAGTCGTGCGGGCACTGGTCGAGTCCCCCTTTGCGGCAGTGCCGCTGGGGGGTCGCGAAGAAGCCCGGGTGCTACGCTCCCCCTGAGGCCTCCCGGTGAATCGGTTCTTCCGTAGCGCGCTCTTTCCGCTGATCATCCTCGTCGTTCTGGCGTGGGTCGCGATCACGACCCTGACCGGCGGCGGGCAGAAGACGGAGAAGGTCGGGTACTCGGCGCTGATCTTGAAGGCGAAGATGGACGGGCGTGCGGCGTTCAGCAACGTCGTGTTCGACCCGCGCAAACAGGAGATCTCCGCCAAGCTTCCGAACGGCGACAAGGTCTCGGTCCACTACCCGAGCGAGGAGTCGCAGATCCGCTTCCAGAGGCTCCTGGAGGAGAAGGGAATCGACTTCGACTCCAAGGGCACCGGCTCGTCCCCCTGGTGGGGCCTGCTCACGGCTCTGCTGCCGTTCATCATCCTGATCGCGTTCTGGATCTTCCTCATGAACCAGGTCCAGGGCGGCGGCTCGAAGGTGATGAGCTTCGGTAAGAGCCGCGCGAAACGGCTCACTCCCGACTCGCCCAAGATCGGCTTCAAGGACGTGGCCGGAGTCGACGAGGCGGTCGAGGAGCTCCAGGAGATCAAGGAGTTCCTCGAGAACCCGAAGAAGTTCCAGGCGCTCGGCGCGCGGATCCCGAAGGGCGTCCTCCTCTACGGCCCGCCGGGCACCGGCAAGACGCTGCTCGCGCGCGCCGTCGCAGGCGAGGCCGGCGTCCCGTTCTTCTCGATCTCCGGCTCGGACTTCGTGGAGATGTTCGTTGGCGTGGGCGCCAGCCGCGTGCGCGACCTGTTCGAGCAGGCGAAGCAGGCCTCGCCGTGCATCGTCTTCATGGACGAGATCGACGCTGTCGGTCGTCACCGCGGCGCCGGCCTCGGCGGCGGTCACGACGAGCGCGAGCAGACGCTCAACCAGCTCCTCGTCGAGATGGACGGCTTCGAGATGAAGGACAACATCATCCTGATCGCCGCCACGAACCGGCCCGACATCCTCGACCCCGCGCTGCTGCGCCCCGGCCGCTTCGACCGCCAGATCGTCGTCGACCGGCCGGACAGGGGCGGGCGCCTGAAGATCCTCGAGGTGCACACGAAGGGCAAGCCGCTCCGCTCGGAGATCGACCTGGACGCGCTCGCGGCCGGAACGCCGGGCTTCACGGGCGCAGACCTCGCCAACCTCGTGAACGAGGCCGCTTTGCTCGCTGCGCGCCGGGGCAAGAAGACGATCGAGCAGGAGGAGCTCGAGGAGGGGATCATGCGCGTCGTCGCGGGCCCCGAGAAGAAGGCGCGGCTGCTCTCCGAGGAGGAACGCCGGATCACGGCCTACCACGAGATGGGGCATGCGCTCGTCGGCCACTACCTCGAGCACACCGACCCGGTGCACAAGATCACGATCATCGGCCGCGGCCAGGCGCTTGGCCTCACGATCTCGCTCCCGCGCGAGGACCGCTATCTGACGACGAAGTCGGCGCTTATGGACCAGCTCGGCGCGACGCTCGGCGGGCGCGCGGCGGAGGAGCTCGTCTTCCACGAGGTCACGACCGGCGCCGCGAACGACCTCGAGAAGGTCACGTCGACCGCGAAGCAGATGATCATGCGCTTCGGCATGAGCGAGAAGCTCGGCCCCCGCGTGCTCGGCCGCAACCACGACCTTCCCTTCCTCGGCCGCGAGATGGGTGCCGAGCCCGACTACTCGGAGGAGATCGCGCGCGAGATCGACGACGAGATCCGGCGTGTGATCGAGGAGGCCCACGACGCCGCGACCCGCGTGCTCCGCGAGCACATGGACGAGCTCAACCGGCTCTCGGACATCCTCATCGAGCGCGAGACGATCGACAAGGATCAGTTCGAACGGCTGCTTGCCGGCGAGACCGAAGAGGAGGTCTTCGCCGACGGTACGGCGCCCGCCGCGCCGCCGGCCGACGAACGCCGCCGGACGCCGGTTCCGAAGCCGAAGCCGTTCCCGCTGCCGGGCGCGACGATGCAGCCGCCGCCCGAGCCCGAGGCCGGCTAACGAACCGCGGAAATCCGGGCCACGGCATCGCCGTGGTCGATCCGAACTAGCGCCTCGTCCGGGGAGTACGGTGATGATCCTGGCGCGCGAAAGGCAAGCCAGGCAAGGACGCGGGGAGCGCCGGTATGCAGACACACCGGCGAGACCATGTGGGGTAGGACGGAGGACGCCGCACGGCACCGCTTTGCAGCCGCCCGGGGCGCATCGCATTCCCCGGACGAGGCACTAGCCTTCGCGCGATGGCGCGGGCACCGATCGAAGAACGGTTTCCCCGGCCGTCCGTCATGGGCGTCGTGAACGTGACGCCCGATTCGTTCTCGGACGGCGGCGTCCACTTGGAGGCGTCCGCCGCGATCTCCGCCGGACGGCGGATGGTCGAGGAGGGGGCGGCGATCGTCGACGTCGGCGGCGAGTCGACGCGGCCTGGCTCGGAGCCGGTCTCGGTCGATGACGAGCTCCGGCGCGTCGTTCCCGTGCTCGAGGGGCTCGACGGCGTGCCGGTGTCGATCGACACCGCGAAGGCGGACGTGGCGCGTCGCGCGCTCGCGCTCGGCGCGGAGATGGTGAACGACGTTACGGCGCTCCAGGGCGATTCCGAGATGGCTGGCCTCGTCGTGGAGAGCGACGCGTACCTGTGTCTCATGCACATGCGCGGCGAGCCCCGCACGATGCAGGTGGATCCTCATTACGACGACGTCGTCTCTGAGGTCGCGGCGTTCCTCGAGCAGCGGCTGTCGTTCGCCGTCGAACACGGCTTGCGCGAGGACCGCATCTGCCTCGACCCCGGAATCGGCTTCGGCAAGACGGTCGAGCACAACTTCGAGCTCGTTCGACGGCTCGACGAGATCGTCGCGCTCGGGCGGCCGGTGCTCGTGGGGTTCTCGCGCAAGCGCTCGCTCGGACGCCTGCTCGGCGACGCCGAGGCGACCACCGGCTCGCTGGCGGCGAGCGTCGGCGCCGCCGTGGCCGCGTACGAGCGCGGCGCGACGATCCTCCGCGCGCACGACGTGCGCGCACACGTCGAGGCGCTCACCGCCGCGCACGCCGTATTCGAGGGGGTGTAGACGGTGCGCGTGACGATCGAGCTCGCAGGTCTGGAGGTGCGCGGACGGCACGGGCAGGAGGCGTGGGAGCGCGAGACCGAGCAGCGCTTCCTCTTCGACCTCTGGCTCGACGCGCCGGACGACGGTGCGCGCACGGACCAGCTCGACGACACAGTCGACTATCGGGCCGTGGTGGCCGTGGTTCGCGAGATCTCCGACGCGCGCAGCTTCCACCTGCTCGAGGCGCTCGGCGGCGCCGTCGCCGAAGCGCTGCTCGACCGCTTCCCGCTCACGACCGTCCACCTGCGCGTGCGAAAGCCCGACGTCGGGCTCGGGCTGCCGGTCGAGCACGCGGCGGTGACGGTCACGCAGTCACGGCGCGCGTAGTCTCCACTCGCGATGGCACGCGCCTACGTGGGACTCGGCGCCAACCTCGGAAACCGGCTGGGAGTGCTGGAGGCGGCGCTCTCGCTGCTCGCCTGCCAGCAGGGGATCGAGGTTGTCGCGGTGTCGTCGTTCCGTGAGACGGACCCCGTCGGATATGCGGACCAGCCGCGATTCCTGAACGCGGCTGCCGCCGTCGAGACCGACCTGTCCCCGCGCGCGCTGCTCGGGCGCCTGCTCGTGCTCGAGAGAGCGCTCGGGCGGACGCGGGACGGCCCCCGCTTCGGGCCGCGGACGATCGATCTCGATCTCCTGCTGTACGGGGACGAGCGAATCGACGACGGAAGCCTGGTCGTGCCGCATCCGCGACTCCACGAGCGCCGCTTCGCGCTCGAGCCGCTCGCCGAGCTCGAGCCGTCTCTTGTCGTGCCGGGGCGCGGCCCCGTGTCAGCCCTGCTCGCCGGGCTAGAATAGCCCGCGATGTCCCACCTCGACGAGCTCGACGAGTACGAGGCCGAGCTCGAGCTCCGCCTCAAGCGCGAGTACAACGACGTCTTCGGCCTCTTCCGCTACTGCGTGCTGACGCAGGACGCGACGTACCTCTGCAACAAGCTCGACTTGCAGTACGTCCCTCAGCAGAGCTACCCGTTCTTCCACATCAAGATGGAGGACGTGTGGGTATGGGACAAGAACCGGCCCACACGGATGATCCCTAGGGCCGAGGTCTACACCTCGAGCGACGTGACGGTGGAGGAGCTGCGCGGCGAGAACGACGAGCCGAAGCTCACTGCCGAGGCGCTGGCGGAGCGCATCGGAGAGTCGCTGTCCCGGGACGACGAGCTGCCGTAGAGCGTGGTCCGTTGATGTCCGAGCGTGTCGACCGGTCATTGCCGACGCACGCCCGGGCGGAGCCCGGGCGCGCTGAGTGTCGGCGTCGCACGCGCCGCCTTTAGCGGCCGCTCGTTGCTGCTCGCGGTAGACGTCGGAAATACCCAGACGGTCCTCGGACTGTTCGAGGGCGCGCGGCTCGGGGAGCACTGGCGCGTCGCCACCGAGGTGCGCCGGACCGGAGACGAGATCGGGGTCATGCTCGACGGCTTCCTGGACTTCGACGCGATCGACGGTCTCTGCCTTTCGTCCACCGTGCCGCCGCTGGTACGCGAGTTCGAGACCGTGGCCGAGCGCTGGGTGGGCGCCGAGCTGCTCGTCGTCGGCCCCGGCGTGCGCACCGGTCTTCCGATCCGGTACGACGATCCGCGCGAGGTGGGCCCTGATCGGATCGCAAACTCCGTCGCGGCGAAGGAGCGGTACGGGGCGCCGTGCATCGTCGTCGACTTCGGGACGTCGACGAACTTCGACGTCGTCTCGCCGGACGGCGAGTACGTCGGCGGCGTCCTCGCTCCGGGGATCGAGATCTCGATGGACGCCTTGTTCGCACGCGCTTCGCGGCTCGTGCGCGTCGATTTCGCGGAGCCCCCGTCGGTGATCGGGAAGACGACCGTCGGCGGTCTGCAGTCCGGACTCGTCTACGGCTTCGCTGGCCAGGTCGACGGCATCGCCGGCCATATCCGCGAGGAGCTCGGTGCGCCGGACGCACCAGTCGTGGCGACGGGTGGCCTCGCCGATCTCATCGCGCGCCACTCGCAGGCGATCCGCGAAGTCGATCCGTTCCTGACGCTGGAAGGGCTCCGGCTCGTCTGGGACCGAAACCATTAGGCGCTCGCTTGCGACGCCGACCCCAGCGCGGCGGGCTTCGCCCGGCGTGCGTCTGCATCGGCCGGTCGAGACGAGTGAACCCCAACCGGCACACGTTCTAGGAACAACCCGCACAAATACTCTATCGGCCCCCGATCTCGGTGGCAGGGAGATCGGCACGCCCTACAGTCGCGAGCCCGATGGGCCGCGACTTCTGGCTGTTCTGGGGCGGTCAGACGATGTCCGAGGTTGGCACGGCGTTCACGTTGTTCGCGCTCCCGCTACTCGTCTTCGAGCTCACCGGCTCGGCCCTCGAACTCGCGTTCGCGGAGGTCGCGGCCTTCCTCCCGTACGCCGTCTTCAGCTTCGTCCTCGGTGCTCTCGTCGACCGGCTCGAGCGCAGACGGGTGATGATCGCCGCCGATGTCGGACGCGCAGCGCTGATCGCGACCATTCCGCTGCTCGACGAACTCGATGGGCTTCGCGTCTGGTGGATCTATGCCGTGAGCTTCGCCGTCACGACGTTGACGATCGCCTTCTCCGCCGGGAAGTTCGCTGTCGTCCCGAGCCTGGTTCCGAGGCAGCGCCTGGTCTCGGCGAACGGCCGGCTCGAGGCGGGATCGAACGGCGCGCACATCGTCGGGCCTGTCCTGGCCGGCGCGTTCCTCGGACTCGGCCTGGCGACAGCCGACGTGCTGTACGCCGACGCGCTCTCCTTCTTTGTCTCGGCGGCGTCAGTCGCGCTCATCGCGGCGCCGCTTGCCGCGGGGCGAGCCTCGCATGCACGCAGACCGCTTCGAGCCGAGGTCGCCGACGGGCTGCGGTTCACATTCGGCCACCCGCTGCTCAGGAATCTGGTTCTCCTGAGCGCGCTCTTGAACTTCGTCGGGGCGACACAGTGGGCGCAGCTCGTGCTGTTCGCGAAGGAGCGGCTAGGAGCTTCGAACCCGCAGATCAGCATCCTGTGGTCGGCGGGCGCCGCCGGCGCGATCGCGTTCGCCCTCGGCGCGGCCCGGATTCGCCGCCGAATCCGATTCAGCCGGGCCGTCCTCGGCTCGGTCCTCGTCGGAGGCAGCCTCACCGTCGCTTTTTCGCTGACGCCCTGGTACGGGCTGGCCGTGATCCTGTGGGCGCTCATCATCGGGCTCGGGGAGTTCCGCGGCATTGTCACCACCACGGTCAGGCAAGCGATCACCCCGCCTCACGTCCTGGGCCGGGCCGGCGCCGCGGGTCAGGCGACGTCGTCATGCATGATTCCCGCCGGCGTGCTCCTCGGCGGTTGGCTGATCGAGACGACGGGGAGCGTTCGAGGCGTCTACGCCGCCGTCGGTGTGCTCATCATCCTGCTCGCGGTCATCTTTAGCTTCAGCGCCATTGGCAGAGTCCACCCGACGGGTCAACCTGACCATGGGGCGGCTGACGCAGGCCGCTGATCCGGGCTTTGCCCGGGTCAGCTCACTGGGGCTCGTACTCACGCCCTCGAATCGAAGTCGTCATGGCGGCGGCGCAGCCGGCCCCGGACTTCGATTCGCGAGCTAGCCGCCGCCGTAGGCGGAGATCGCGAGCGGTAGCTCGACCTCGTCATCCACGAGCTCGGCCTCGAGGCCTTCGACTATTGCGGCCGCGCCGGGGACGACCTCGAGCAGCCGCCGCTCGACGTCGGCGATCGTCGCCAGCTGGACGAGCTCCTGCTTGAGCGCCCGCGGGAAGCGACCGTGGCCGAGGTACCAGCCGTAGAACTTCTTCACGAAGCCGCTCGCGCGGGGCTCGCCGAGCTCGCGCGCCGTCTCGCGCACGAAGAGCAGCAGCTCCCCGACGACCTCTTCGCGCGTCGGCCGGGCGACGTCTCCATCGACGATCTCGCGCAGTGCCCAGGGATTCCCCTGCGCCGCGCGGCCGACCATCACGGCTGCGGCGCCCGTCCATGTGAGCAGGGCCTGTGCCCGCGCACGTGACCTGACGTCGCCGGACGCGACGAC
>JBKOYJ010000099.1:0-9301 GCA_046725345.1 Actinomycetota bacterium
CGCGCTCCAGCGCAAGGGTGTGGGCCCGCGACAGCAACTCGCGGCCCCGGTCGTCCAATTCGGCCGCCGACTCGGCGAGATACACCTCGAGGCGTCGCTCGAGCCTCCCGCGTAGGCCCTTCCGGCGCTCGTTGAAATCCCCGTCCGTCGGGCGCCGTGGTGTTTCGCGGTCGGCGGTCTCGCGACCGACGTCCTCCGCGGGGGCGTCGGGGAGTGCCTCAGTCGTCTCGGGCGCCTCGTCGGCCGCCGCCCCTCGGCCGTCTTGCGCGCGTTTCCGAGATAGGCGTGGGAAGCGCGGGAGTCGCCTGGCGGAGTCGGCGTACTCCTCGTCGGCTTGGACGTCCAGGCCGAGGTGCGTAACCGCGGCTGCGGACTCGTCCGCCGAGGTTCGCTCCTTCTCGCGCTCCGCGAGCGCATCGCGCAACCCCGTAGCAAAAGAATCGCCCTTCTTCGCGTCGCGTCCGATCACGCGAGACACATCGGCTGCGAACGCCGGATTCTGAAGGCGCGGCCCGCTCGTCCAGCAGTGGCGTCGCTAGCGGATGCCTACGATGACGAACTCGCCGGGGTTGAGCCGGTTCTCCCGCGCAGGCGGCACATTCAGCTGAAGCAAGCGGCGTAGCTTGACGGTGATTCGGCGGGCCATGTCCTCAGGACGCGTCATCGGCACGGATCCTTCCCTGCTTGATGGCGCTACGAACCGCAGCGGCGGAAGCCGACGACGTGGCCGCCGCGCGAGCGCCACTCCGGAATCCCGCCCTCGAGCACCGGACGGGCGTCGACGCCGGCCGCCGCGAGCACGCTTGCGGCGATCCCGGCGCGAGCGCCGCTCTCGCAGATCGTGACGACGGGCTTGCCGTCGTCGAGCTCGTCCGCGAACGCGCCGACGAGCCGGTACGGCACGTGGCGGCTGCCCGGGATGTAGCCGTCGTCGCGCTCGTCCGCCTCACGAACGTCGACGAGCTCGACGGCGCCGTCGGCGAGCAGCTCCTCGAGCTCGTCGAGCTCGATCGGCTCGAGTCGCTCCGACGCGGCCGGATCGTCCAGGTAACCCGCGAGCCCGAGCAGGCCGACGGCACGGAGCCGGCGCGCGGCCGCTTCGGCATCGGCGTTCGAGGCGGCGTGCAGCGCGATCGCGTCGCCGGGGGAGAAGAGGAAGCCCGCCTTTGTCCCGAACGTCGAGGACGTCAAGGGAATGCTCAGGGCTCCGGCGGCGTGGCCCGTGGCGAACTCCTCGGCGGAGCGGACGTCGAGCACGCGCGCGCCGGCCGGCTCTTCGAGACGAGCGAGCGGCTCGGGTGCGCCAAGGAAGGGCCCGCGGTTGAGGCCGACGATCCAGGCGACGTTCGGCGGCCGGACGCCGGCGGCGCGGACGGACGCGGCGACGAAATCGTCCTGCCTGAGCGCAAGGGAGGGGTTGAAACGGCGCTCGAACCCGATCGTGGACGACGCCTTCGAGCTCATCGCGGCGCCGCAGAGCGAGCCGGCCACGTGCCCCGGATAGAGCTCGACGCCGTCTGCGAGCTCGAGCAGGCGACCAAGGCTGGTGAACAGCCCCTCGGCGCCCGCGTGGGGCTCGATCGCGAGATCGGGCCGCGCCGCGTCGCCGACGAAGAGCGAGTCTCCCGTCAGGACGAGCCACGGCTCGGGGGCGCGCGAGCGGTCGGTGATCGCGAACCCACAATGCTCTGGCCGGTGACCGGGCGTGTGGATCACGGACACGACGACGTCGCCGAGCTCGATCTCGTCGCCGTCGGCGAGCGGCTCGTGCGGGTACTCCGTCTCGGCCGCTGCGTGGATCGAGACGGGTACGCCGTGCTCGAGGGCGAAGCGGCCGTGCCCGGAGACATGATCGGCGTGCGTGTGCGTCTCGAGCACGCGCACGACGCGAACGCCGTACCGCTCCGCGTCGGTCAGGTAGGGCTCGATCGCATACGCCGGGTCGACGACGACAGCGACGGCCGCCCGTTCGTCGCCGACGAGGTAGGACGCGCAGCCGAGGTCGTCGTCGACGTACTGGCGGAAGAGCACCGAGCGAACGTAGCACCCGGTCCCGCTTGCTTTCTTGAAGTGTTCGGCAGGTTCCGCTAGTACCTGCGCTCCGCGTGACCGACGATCCGTAAACTCGCCGCCGACCCCGCTAACTCGGAGGTTTTCGGTACGTCAGCGTAGGAAAGCGCTGGATTGCGGGCGACTGAGCGTCGGAGACAGGAGGCAGTTCGTGATCGAGAAACGGAGAGTGTCGTCGTCCCTTGCGGTGCTGTCGAGTTTCGTCCTACTCGTCGCGGCGGCGTGCGGCGGTGGGGACGAGGGCGGCAACAAGGGCGCTGCACAGGAGCAGATGAGCTTCGCCTGGGGTGCGGAGCCACCCTCGCTCGACCCAGGCTTCGCCACGGACACGACGTCCGCGAACGTCCTCCTCAACATCATGGACCCACTGGTCAAGCTCGAGGGCCCGAACCTCGACGCGAAGCCGAACCTCGCCGAGAGCTGGGACATCTCGAACGGCGGAAAGACGTACACGATCCACATGCGCAAGGACGGCAAGTGGACGAACGGCGACCCCGTCACGGCGCACGACTTCGAGTTCTCGTGGAAGCGCCTGCTCGACCCCAAGCTCGCGACGGACTACGCGTACATCATGTACGGGATCGTCGGCGCCGAGGACTACAACAGCTGCAAGAAGGACTGCGACGCGCTCAAGGACAAGGTCGGCGTCAAGGCGGTCGACGACTACACGTTGAAGGTCGACCTCACCTCGCCGCAGCCGTGGTTCCCGCAACTGCTCGCTCACCAGTCGTTCTTCGCCGAGCACCCGGCCACCGTGAAGAAGTTCGGCGACAAGTGGACGGACCCGCAGAACATCGTCACCAACGGCCCCTTCAAGCTCGTCAGCTGGCGGCACGACGCGGAGATCGACCTCGCCAAGTGGGACGGGTGGCGGAACGCGGACGACGTCACGTTGACTCGCGTGAACGGGCGGATCATCACGGAGGGCACGACCGCGGTCCAGGCGTTCGAGTCGGGTGAGGTCGACGCGCTCGACAGCGGCCTGATCCCGCCCAGCGAGGTACCGCGCTTCAAGGGCCAGCCCGACTACTACCAGAGCCCCGCGCTTGGCACGTACATCTACGCCTTCAACGTCAAGAACGTCCCCGATGTCCACCAGCGCCGTGCGATGTCGCTCGCCATCGACCGCAACACGATCGTCAAGAACATCACGCAAGAGGGCGAGAAGCCCGCGGCGGACTTCACGCCCGCGGGAATCCGGGGATTCAGCTCGATCGAGGTCAAGTCGCCATGGGCGCCCGCCGCAGGGAACATGGCGAAGGCGAAGGAGGAGATGGCGAAGGCCAAGAATCCGAACAAGGACATCACCTTCTTCTTCAACAACGCTCCTGGCCACAAGGAGATCGCCGTCGCCGTGCAGGCGCAGTGGAAGGAGCTCGGGATCCACACCACGCTCAAGCAGCAGGAGTGGGCGCAGTTCCTCGACTTCATCGGCCCGCCGCCCAACAGCGCGGTCGACATCTTCCGGTACGGCTGGATCTATGACATCCCGGACGCCATCAACGGGCTCGAGATCTTCACCTGCGACTCGGGCAACAACAGCACCAACTGGTGCAACAAGAAGTTCGACTCGCTCTACGCGCAGGCCCGGCAGACGCCCGACGACAACCAGCGATACAAGATCTACCGCCAGATGGAGCAGGTCCTCTACGGGCCGAACGGCGACGTCCCCGCGGCTCCCATCTACTGGTACACGAACACGACGCTTCGGAAGCCCGATCTTCAGAACTTCTCGGTCAGCCCACAGACGTTCATCGACTTCACGAAGATCAAAGTCAGCGGCGACTAATCGGACAGTGATCAGGGCAGTAAGCGGCGGGGCGCGTGCGCCCCGCCGCTTCGCCTAGAAACCAGCCATGGCCAAGCTCGTCGTCAGGCGCCTCCTCTGGACAATCCCAGTGATCCTGCTCGTGATCCTGATGACGTTCCTGATGATGCGGCAGATCGAAGGCAATCCATTCCGCAAGACGGAGCGCGCGATCCCCGAGGCGATCCAGCGCAACCTCGAGCACAAGTACCACCTCGACGAGCCCTGGTACGTCCAGTACGCGTACTACGTCAAGGGCGTCTTCACCTTCGACCTCGGCCCGTCGCTGGTGCTACGGACGCAGAGCGTCAACGACGTGGTCCGCGAGCACTTCCCGCCCTCGCTCGAGCTGGGGCTCTACGCCATGCTGTTCGCCGTCGTCGTCGGCGTCCCGCTCGGCGTCCTCTCGGCGCTCCGCCAGAACACGATCTTCGACTACGCGGCGATGTTCATCTCGAACGTCGGCTTCGCCGTGCCCAGCTTCCTGATCGCGACCCTGTTCATTTATCTCTTCGCCGTCCGCTGGCGCGAGTTCACCGGGATACCCACGAGCGGCTGGACGTCGCCCGAGAGCAAGATCCTGCCGGCGATCGCGCTCGGGCTCGGCCCGATGGCGTACTTCGCACGTCTCGTTCGCGGGACGATGCTCGAGACGTTGCAGCAGGACTACGTTCGCACCGCGCGCGCGAAGGGGCTGCGCTGGCGCCGCGTCGTCGGCCTCCACGTGCTGCGCAACTCGCTGATCCCGGTCGTTACGGCCGCCGGCCCGCTGCTCGGCTACATCATCACGGGGTCGTTCGTGATCGAGTACATCTTCGCCATCCCGGGCATCGGCCGCTACTACGTCACGGCGGTCACGGCGCGTGACTACTCGGTCGTGATGGGGCTGACCGTCCTGCTCTCGGTGATCATCATCCTGGCCAACCTCGTCGTCGACATCCTCTACGGGTTCCTCGACCCGCGGACCCGGGAGCAGCGCGCCTGATGGCCGTCGGCCCGCGAGAGCAGGCGCTGCGCGACGAGCGGCTCACGGACGTCGCCGTGCCGGAGGGCGCGGCGGGGGCGCCGATCCGCCAGTCGAGCCTGTGGCGCGACGCGTGGCGGCGGTACATCCGGAACAAGGGCGCGCTCGCGGCGGGAGTCGTCTTCCTCGCGATGCTCCTGTACGCGATCGTCGTGCCGTTCGTCTCGCCGTACGACCCCAACGAGGTCGACTTCTCCCAGGCCTACCAGACGCCGAGCCTCGCCCATCCGTTCGGGACCGACCAGTTCGGCCGCGACCTCTTCACCCGCACCGCCCTCGGCGGGCGGATCTCGATCGGAATCGGCTTCGCGGCGACGCTCGTCATCCTGGTGATCGGCGTTTTCTACGGGGCGATCTCGGGCTTCATCGGCGGGAAACTCGACAACGCGATGATGCGCTTCCTGGACGCCCTCTACGGGCTGCCGTACCTGCCGTTCGCGATCATCACGCTCGCGATCGTCGGCACCGTCAACTTCTGGACGATGGTGATCGCGCTCTCGATCGCGAGCTGGTTCACCGCCGCCCGCATCGTGCGGGGCCAGATCATCACGCTGAAGGAGAACGACTACGTTCGCGCCGCGAGGGCGATCGGCGCGCGCTGGCACCGGATCCTCGGGCGGCACCTGCTCCCCAACACGCTCGGAGTGCTGATCATCGCGATCTTCCTGGAGCTCCCGGGCGTGATCCTCGGCGAGGCGTTCCTCTCCTTCATCGGCCTCGGCATCAACCCGCCCGACGCCTCCTGGGGCTCGATGGCGCAGGACGGCTACCAGGCGTTCCGAGTGCACCCGCACGTGATCATCGTCCCGAGCGTCGCGATCGCGACCCTCGTGCTGTGCGCGAACTTCATCGCGGACGGCCTGCGCGACGCGCTCGATCCGCGCACCAGGGAGACCTAGTGGCCTCACACGCACGGGGAGCCCTGCTCGAGGTCGACGACCTTCGCACCCACTTCTTCACGCGCGAGGGCGTGGTGCACGCGGTCGACGGGGTCAGCTTCTCGGTCGACCGCGGCAGGACCCTCGGGATCGTCGGCGAGTCCGGGTGCGGCAAGTCGGTGACGGCGCTGTCGATCATGGGTCTGATCCCGAAGCCGCCGGCCAGAATCGTCTCGGGCTCCGTGCTCTTCGAGGGCCGTGACCTTACGAAGCTCAGCGAGGAGGAGCTCGAGGACGTTCGCGGTGCTGAGATCGCGATGATCTTCCAGGACCCGATGACGTCGCTCAACCCGACGCTCACGATCGGGACGCAGATCACGGAGGGCATTCGCCGCCACCTCGGGCTCGACGGCGACGAGGCGCGCAGGCGCGCGGTCGACCTGCTCGAGGAGGTACGGATCCCGAACGCGAAGTCGCGACTCTCGGACTATCCGCACCGCTACTCGGGCGGGATGCGGCAGCGGGTGATGATCGCGATCGCGCTCTCGTGCAACCCGAGGCTGCTGATCGCGGACGAGCCCACGACCGCGCTCGACGTCACGGTACAGGCCGGCGTGCTCGACCTGATGGACGAGCTCCGCAGGAGCCACGACATGGCGGTGATCATCATCACGCACGACATGGGCGTGATCGCCGAGGCCGCGGACGAGGTCGTCGTCATGTACGCGGGTCAGGTGGTGGAGTTGGCGTCGGCGCTCGAGCTCTTCGACCATCCGGAGCATCCGTACACCGAGGCGCTCCTCGGGGCGATGCCTCACATGGAGGCCGAGGACGTGCGCGACGCGCGACTCACCACGATCCCCGGCCGTCCGCCGGACCTGGTCAACCCGCCCACCACGTGCCGCTTCGCGGCGAGGTGCCCCTACGCGCATCTTCCGGACACCTGCGACGCCGTCGAGCCGCAGCTCCGCGAGGTCCGGACTGGGCATTGGGTCCGCTCGGCGCATCCCGCGAGCGCCCGCGAAGGCGCCGTTCAGGAGGCTCGCGTATGAGCACCCTACGGGTCTGGGTTGGCCGGACGGCCACGCCGGTCTGCCACCATCGGCTCCGCCGCCGCTGCTTTGAGGTTGCGGCATGAGCTCTGTCGACGGCGAGGCGCTGCTTACCGTCACCGATCTCGCCAAGCACTTCCCCGTGCGCAAGGGCCTGATCGTCGAGAGGACGGTCGACTGGGTCCGCGCTGTGGAGGGCGTCAGCTTCACGCTCCGGGAGGGCAAGACGCTCGGGCTCGTCGGGGAGTCGGGGTCGGGCAAGTCCACGACCGGCTACTGCGTCCTCCAGCTCCTTCGGCCCACGCGCGGCTCCGTGCGCTTCCTCGGGAGAGAGCTGACCGAGCTGAAGCGCGAGGATCTCCGCCGGATGCGGCGCGAGATGCAGATCGTCTTCCAGGATCCGTACTCGTCCCTCAATCCGCGCATGACGGTCGGGGACATCGTCGCCGAGCCCCTTGACGTGCACGGGGTCGGCGCTCGCCGCACGCGCCGGCAGACGGTTCGGGGGCTGCTCGAGGTCGTCGGCTTCAACCCCCGGTTCACCAATCGCTACCCGCACGAGTTCTCAGGCGGCCAGCGCCAGCGCATCGGCATCGCGCGCGCGCTCGCGCTCAACCCCCGCCTGATCGTGTGCGACGAGCCGGTCTCGGCGCTCGACGTCTCGATCCAGGCACAGATCCTCAACCTGCTGAAGGACCTGCAAAAGGACTTCAACCTCGCCTACCTCTTCATCGCGCACGATCTCGCGGTCGTGCGGGCGATGAGCGACGACATCGCCGTAATGAAGGCCGGCGAGATCGTGGAGATGGGGCCGGCGAGCGAGGTCTACTCGAACCCGCGCGACGACTACACGAAGGCGCTGCTCGCCGCCGTTCCGGTGCCCGATCCGCGCCGCATGCGCGAGCGCAAGGCAGAGCGGCAGAAGCTCCGGCACGCGCTGGCCGAGCCCGTCTAGGGCATTGCGTCTCGTCCTCCCCGCGGTCGGCGTCTTGGTGGCGGCCGCCGCGATCGCAGCCGTCTACGCCTTGCGCGCGGGCGACGGCGAGGCGCGGGCGGCGCCGTGGACGCTCGCGCCCCCGATGTCGTCGCGCCGCAGCTACCTGGCCGCCGCGCAGCTCGGGGACGAGGTCTACGTGGCCGGCGGCATGGTCGGCGAGCAGGGCCGCCCGCTCTCGGCGTTCCAGCGCTTCGACGCACGCCGCCAGAGCTGGACGACGCTGCCGCACCTCCCCGAGCCGGTTCGCGCCGGGGCGGCGGCCGCCTTGGCCGGGACGGTCTACGTGATGGGCGGCCTCGGCTCCCACGGTGGGATCCGCGACGTGTGGGCCTTCGACGTCGCGCGCGGTACATGGGCGCGCCGCGCGCCGCTCCCGCAGCCGCTCTTCAACCACACCGCGCTCGCGCTCGGAAACCGCGTCTACGTGCTCGGTGGCTACGAGTCCGGGCGCGAGCGCAGCCGGATCTGGAGCTACGACCCGAGCACGGACCGGTGGTCCGCCGCCGGCCGCCTGCCGCGGCCCAACCACGCCTTCGGAGCCGTCGTCTACCGCGGCCAGATCTGGGTGATCGGAGGACGGCGCGGCGAACGCGTGCTCCGGGAGGTCTGGATCCTCGACTCTCGGAGCGGGCGCTGGCGCGCGGGCCCCGCCCTGCCGCAGCCCCTGGAGCTCCTGGGCGCCGCCGTCGCCGGCGGCGAGATCCACGCCCTGTGGGAAGGCACCTACGAGATCCTCGACCCGCGCACGCGGCGCTGGAGGGAGGGGCCGAGCCCCAACATTCGCCGTCACGCGCTCCGAGTGTTCTACGTCGACGGCTCGCTGTACGCGATCGGAGGCTGCACGACGGCGCTCCGCGACACCCGCGTCGTCGAGCGGCGCATACTGTGAGACATCACTTGCGTGGAAGATTCGGAGGCGTAGGCGCGTCTTACGTTTGCAACGATTTCTTCACGGATGCCGAAGGGAGAGCCGAGAATGGCTGAGGACGAGCGCACGACGAGGGACGAGGACGAGGTCGAGGCCCATCGCCGCCACGGTCATCATGCGACCGAAGAGCCGCGCGATTCCGAGGACACGAGCCTGACCGACGACGACGAGAACGACGTCGAGCTCCACCGTCGCCACCACCACTAGGCGCGGCGGACAACTCGCGTTTGGAGGCCCGCTTCCGCGGGCCTCTTCTCGCGCGGGGGAACAGCCGGTTTCCCCGCGATCCCTCTCCCACGGGTTCGCGCGCGCTTCCCGCGCGAGAACGCTCCCGGCCGGCGAAGCCGGCCTCCGCTAGAGGTTCGCACGGCGTAGGGGGATCCCCGAAGCCGCGGCGGGAACGCCCTGACGCGTGGGTCGGGCCGTCCGGCGTACGGTCGAGGCATGAAGCTCTCGATACCTCTGTACGCCACGGTCGTCCTCTGCTTCCTGCTCCCGTTCGGGACGGTCTCGTGTGGAGACGACCGCGTCTCGGTCACCGGCGT
>JBKOYJ010000030.1:0-11768 GCA_046725345.1 Actinomycetota bacterium
CGCTCGTTCGCCACGATCTTCGACGACCTCCAGGGCGTGGGCCCTGCGCGGCGGCGGGCGCTGCTCCAGCACTTCGGGTCGCCCGAGCGCTTCCTCGCCGCGTCGCAGGAGGAGCTCGAGGGCGTGCCGGGCGTCCCTCAGAAGACAGCCCGCTCGATCTACGCTCAGCTGCACAAAGCCGGCGGCGCCTGAATTCGCTCGCCGTCGGGTACGCGCGGCGGTGTGACGCAAACGGGTCCAAGGGCCGCCGGGCGGCTGATCGCGAGCCGCAGCTTCGGCCCGTACTTCGCCGGCAACGCGCTCTCGGCGAGCGGGACGTGGTTCCACAACCTCGCGGCCGCGCTGCTGGTCTACCGGCTCACCCACTCGCCGTTCCTGCTCGGCGATCGCAGCGACCTTCGCGCTCGGCGTGACGACTGCGTACGCGGCGCCCGCGTCGCAGGCGCTCGTCCCCTCGCTCGTCCCCGTGCACGAGGTCCAATCCGCGGTCGCGCTCAACTCGATGACCTACAACATCGCGCGGGCCGCGGGTCCGACGCTGGCCGCGCTGACTGTCGCGACGCTCGGTATCCCCACAGCGTTCGCAGTGAACTCAGGCTCGTACCTCGCGCTGGCGCTCGGCGTGGTCGCCGCTCGCCCACGGCCCGTCGCGCGCCCCGAAACGCCGCCGCGGCTCGTCGACAGCGTGCGGCTGCTGCGGCGCGACCCCCGGCTCGCCGGACTGCTGGTCGTGGTCGCGACCGTCGGCTTCGCCTCCGATCCGATCAACACGCTGGCGCCGGCATTCGCGCGCGCGTACGACCGGCCTGACACCCACGCCGGCTATCTGATCGGCGTCTTCGGCGCGGGGGCGGTCACGGCCGCCTTCGTCCTCGCCGGGCGCACGACGGGATCCCGCCGGCGGCTGGCAGCGACGCTCGCAGTATTGGGTCTCGGCGTCTCGCTCTTCGCCGTCTCGCCGTCGCTGCGGCTCGGCCTCGTCTTTCTGTTCGCTGCCGGCTTCGGCTACCTCGCGTCGAACGCGGCCGCGACCACGCGCCTCCAGCTGGGCGTGGAGGAGCACGAGCGTGGCCGGATCATGGCGCTCTGGACCGTCGCCTTCCTCGGGGTGCGGCCGTTCGCAAGCCTCGCGGACGGCGCCATCGCCGGCGCGTTCGGCGTGCGGGCGGCGGGCGTCGCGCTCGCCCTCCCGGCGCTGGCAGCGGCCGGGGTCCTCGCCGTGCTCAGCCGCTCGCGGCGGCCCTCGGAGGTGTCCGAGCCGTCGGCCGCGACGAAGGGGTAGCGAGGCCAGGCCTTCCTCGCTTCGCGGGATGGAAACGCCTCCCTTCGGGAGCCTAACCGGGGGAACCTGTGGGGTTCCCCCGAGAACCCCCTCCTCACGCTTGTCGCTCGCTGCGTTCGCTGCGTGGGGGAACCGGGGTTCCCCCACGGGCCCCCTCCGTGGGTCCGACCGGCTCCGCTTCGCGTCGCCGAGTCGAATTAGGGCCGATCGCGGACGCCCGTCGTGGCCGCACCGTCTCCCGATACCTCGGAGGCCATGAACGGATAGCGGTAGTCGCGCGGGGGAAGGAACGTCTCCTTGATGGTCCGCGGACTGACCCAGCGGATCAGGTTCCACATCGAGCCGGCCTTGTCGTTCGTCCCCGAGGCGCGCGCGCCCCCGAACGGCTGCTGGCCGACGATCGCCCCGGTCGGCTTGTCATTGACGTAGAAGTTGCCCGCCGCGTAGCGAAGCACGTCGCCCGCTTCCTCGATCGCCGAACGCTCCTCGGCGAAGACGGCGCCGGTGAGCCCGTAGGGCGCCGTCTCGTCGACCAGCTCGAGCGTCGGTTCCCACTGGCTCTCGGGATACACGAACACGCTCACGATCGGGCCGAACAGCTCTTCGCGCATCAGCCGGTCGCGTGGGTCGTCGACCTCGATCACCGTGGGCTCGACGAAGTAGCCCTCGCTGTCGTCGGTGCCACCCCCGGTGACGATCTCGCCGCCCCCGGAGCGCGCGGCCTCGATCGCTTCGCGGTGCTGCCGAAAGGCCTTCTCGTCGATGACGGCGCCCATGAAGTTCGAAAAGTCGGCGACGTCGCCCACGCGGATCGTGCGGATCTCGTCGGCCAGCCGTTCGCGCAGCTCGGGCCAGAGGTTCGACGGCGCGTAGATGCGCGAGGCGGCGGAGCACTTCTGACCCTGGTACTCGAAGGAGCCGCGCACGATCGCCGTGGCGACGGCCTCGACGTCCGCGGACGGGTGGGCGAGGATGAAGTCCTTGCCGCCCGTCTCGCCGACGATGCGTGGGTAGTTGCGGTAGCGCTCGATGTTGGCGCCCACCGTCCGCCACATGCCCTGGAAGACCGGCGTCGAGCCGGTGAAGTGGATTCCGGCGAGGTGGTCGCTCGCGAGCGCGGCCTCACCGACGACCGGGCCGTCGCCGTAGACGAGGTTGATCACGCCCGGCGGCAGGCCGGCTTCCTCGAGCAGCCGCATCACGTAGTAGGCCGAGACCGCCGCCGTCGAGGCGGGCTTCCAGACCACCGTGTTCCCCATCAAGGCGGGCGAGGTCGGAAGGTTTCCGGCGATCGCGGTGAAGTTGAAAGGCGTGACCGCGAACACGAAGCCCTCGAGAGGCCGGTACTCCATGCGGTTCCACGTTCCGGCGGACGAGAGCGGCTGCTCCTCGTAGATCCGCGTCATGAACGTGGGGTTGAAGCGCCAGAAGTCCGCCAGCTCGCAGGCGGCGTCGATCTCGGCCTGATGGACGGTCTTCGACTGGCCGAGCATCGTGGCCGCGTTGACGGTCGCGCGCCACGGGCCTGTGAGGAGCTCGGCCGCGCGAAGCAGGACCGCGGCCCGTTCCTCCCAGGGCGTCCGGTGCCAGTCATGCCATGCGTCGGCGGCCGCGTCGATCGCCCGTTCGACCTCGGCGGCTCCGGCCTTGTGCACGTCGGCCAGCACGTGGTCCTTGTCGTGCGGCATGACCGCCTCGAAGGTGTCCCCGCTCGTGAGGTCATCGCCGCCGATCACGCACGGGATCTCGATGCGCTCGCGACGCATCTCGTCGAGCCGCCGCTTCAGCTCCTCGCGCTCGGGCGAGCCCGGGGCGTATAGCTTGACCGGCTCGTTCGCGGGCGCCGGGAGGCTGAAGATCCCGGGCGTGCTCATGACGCGATTCTACGGTTGGAAGCCCAGGAGCCGGGGCAGCTCCCGCATGTCCTCGAAGACGACCGTGTCCGCTCCCTCGAGGCGCTCCCGCGGCGTGAGGCCGCCGGCGTAGCCGAACGCACGCATGCCCGCCGCGCGGGCCGCCTCGACGCCCCAGCGGCTGTCCTCCACAACCGCGCAGGCGGCCGGTTCCGTCCCCATCCGCTTCGCTGCGTGGAGGAAGAGGTCGGGCGCGGGCTTGCCGTTCGCCACGTCGTCCGCGCTGAAGATGCGGTCCTCGAAGCGGCCCTCGAGGCCGGCCAGGCCGAGCATGGAGCGAATGCGCTCGTGGCTGCTGCTCGACGCGACGCACATAGGCAGCGGAATCCCGGCGAGCGCCTCCTCGATCCCGTCGACCGCACGCACGTCGCGCTCGAAAGCCTCCCGGTAGAGGTGTGCGAACTCCTCCTCCCACCCCTCTTCCAGCTGGCGGCCGAGGTACCGCTCGACCTCCTCGACCATGTACGCCTCCGAGCGACCCACGAAGCGCTCGGCCACGTCGGCCTCGGTGAGCTGCCAGCCGAGCCGCCCGAGTACGAGCGCGTCGACCCTTATGGCGATCCGCTCGTTGTCGACGAGCACGCCGTCGCAGTCGAAGATGACGAGTTGAGGCGGACGGTCCATATCCACGGCGCTTTTCCCGGCTCGACGAAACGCCTCCGCTTCGCGGAGGCTAACCGGGGGAACCTGTGGGGTTCCCCCACGGGCCCCCTCCGTGGGTCCGACTCGGGCTCCGCTTCGCGCAGCCGAGTCGCGAGGACGCTTCGGATTCGCGCAAAAGAGCGCGCGAAGACCGCGCTCTTCGCGCGCGCTCACCCGCAGGGTCTAACGACGAAAGCGCGAAAAGCGGAGCTTTTCGCGCTTAGAAGCGGCGGGCCGGAGGGGAAGTTCCGAGGACGACCTCCCCCTCCGGTTACCCGTGCCCATGAACGCGGCGACGGACGGGGTCTGAATCCATCGCCGGACGAGCGCAGACCCGCCGCAGCGCAGTATGAACCTGCGGACGAGGCTGACGCAAACTGAACGAAGCGAAAGTCGAAAAGCCGCCGATCGCGAACGACACGCGTCGATAGACTCGCCGCGAGTCGACACTGGAGGGGCGGATGGCGGTTCGGGTTGGAATCAACGGGTTCGGGCGGATCGGCAGGAACTTCTTCCGCGCGCATCTCCAGCGCGGCGGCGAGTTCGAGGTCGTCGCGATCAACGACCTGGGCGATGCGAAGACCATGGCACACCTGCTCGAGTTCGACTCCAACTACGGGCGCCTCGAGGGCGGGGCCGCGGCGAGCGACGGTCGGATCACGGTGGCCGGCCGCCACGAGCTGCAGGTCCTGTCCGAGCGCGATCCGGGGAGTCTGCCGTGGAGCGACCTCGGGATCGACCTCGTGATCGAGTCGACCGGCTTCTTCACGAAGCGCGAGGGCGCGGAAAAGCACCTCGACGGCGGGGCGAAGAAGGTCGTGATCTCCGCGCCGGCGACGAATCCTGACGTGACGATCGTGCTCGGCGTGAACGACGAGGCCTACGACTCCGACGTCCACCGGATCGTGTCCAACGCCTCCTGCACGACCAACTGCGTCGCCCCTCTGGCGAAGGTGCTCCACGACGCGTTCACGATCGAGCAGGGCTTCATGACGACCGTACACGCGTACACGAACGACCAGCGCATCCTCGACCTGCCGCACGAGGACCTTCGCCGCGCCCGGGCCGCCGCGATCAACCTGATCCCGACCTCGACCGGCGCCGCCCGCGCGATCGGACTCGTGCTCCCCGACCTCCAGGGCAAGGTCGACGGGATGGCGATGCGCGCGCCGGTGTCGACGGGCTCGGTGGTCGACCTCGTCGTCCGAGTGGGGCGCGAGACAAGCGTGGAGGAGGTCAACGACGCGTTCCGCCGGGCCGCCGACGGCCCGCTCGACGGGATCCTCCAGTACACGGAGGATCCGATCGTCTCCACCGACGTGATCGGGTCGACGTACTCGTCGATCTTCGACAGCGAGCTGACGATGGTGAACGGCACGCTGGTCAAGGTGCTCGGCTGGTACGACAACGAGTGGGGCTACTCGTGCCGGCTCGTCGACCTCGTCGACAAGATGGCACGCACGCTCGCGCCCTCGCCGGTGCCGACGTAGCCCGGTGCCCGAGCCGCGCTCGGTCCGCGACGCCGACGTCGACGGCAAGCGCGTGCTCGTCCGCGCGGATCTGAACGTTCCGCTCGAGGGCGCGCGCATCGCGGACGACACTCGTATCCGCGCGGCGCTGCCGACGCTGCGCTGGCTGCTCGACCAGGGCGCCGACGAGATCGCCGTCTGCTCGCACCTCGGCCGGCCGAAGGGAGCCGACCCTGCGTTCTCGATGCGCCCGGTGGAGCAGCGTCTGGACGAGCTGCTTCCGGACGAACGGCTCCGGGTGCTCGAGAACACCCGCTTCCACCGGGGCGAGACCGAGAACGACCCGGCGTTCGCCCGCGAGCTCGCAGACGAGCGGGACCTCTTCGTGAACGACGCGTTCGGGTCCGCCCACCGGGCGCACGCGTCGACCGTGGGCGTCGCGGAGCTCCTTCCCGCGTACGCCGGCTTCCTGCTCGAGCGCGAGCTCGAGGAGCTGGGCAGGCTGCTCGGGGACGTCGAGCGGCCGTACGTCGTCGTCCTCGGCGGTGCGAAGGTCGAGGACAAGCTCGGCGTGCTGCGCAACCTCGCCGCGCGCGCGGATGCGCTGCTCGTGGGCGGCAAGATGGCGGAGGAGCTCGCGGGGCCAGTTCCTCTAGAGGCGAGCGGGGAGCTCGTTCTCCCGGTCGACGAGATCGCAGCGTCACAGTTCGAGGATGAGGCCGAGACCCAGATCGTTCGATTTCGCCAGCGACCCAGGAGCTGGCTCGGGCTCGACATCGGCCCCCGGACCCGTGAGCTCTACGCCGCGAGGATCAGAGCGGCGAAGACGGTGTTCTGGAACGGGCCGATGGGCGTGTTCGAGTGGCCGCGCTTCGCGGAGGGAACGAAAGCGGTCGCCCAGGCAATCGCAGACTCCCGCGCCTACTCGGTTGTCGGCGGCGGCGACTCCGTGCGCGCCGTCGAGGAGCTCGGCCTCGGCGAGAAGATCTCATGGGTGTCGACGGGCGGTGGCGCGTCGCTCGAGCTGCTCGAGGGCAAGGAGCTGCCGGGCGTGGCCGCGATCCCGGCCGCTTAAGCGTACGGGCGACCGACGTCGCGGCCGTCGACGACCGCCCGACGCGCACGCAGCTCGGCGAGCGAGCTCGTATCGCCCACGTTGGCGATACAGCGGCCGACCCATGTTGCGCCCTCGCGAACGAGCCGCTGCTGGATCTCCTGCTGCGTGGGGTCGCGTCCGGTGACGATCCCGAAGTTCACGAGCACGCGAAGCGCCGGATGCTCGTAGCGCTCGAGCGGAACCGCGAAGGGCGCATCGTCGGCCTGCAGGCTCAACGCCACGCGATTCCGTGGACGGCTTCAATTGCGCGAGCACGAACGTGTGGCGCAAGGCGGCGCTCGTAAGATCCCGCGGGTGCTGATCGCGGGCAACTGGAAGATGTACAAGGGCCCCGCCGAGACGCGTGCGTTCTTCGGCGACTTCTCCACACCGGACGGCGTCGACGTCGTCGTCTGCCCGCCGTACGTCTCGCTGGCGGCGGCGCTCGAGAGCGAGGTCACCGTCTTCGCGCAGAACGTCCACTGGGAGCCCGAAGGCGCGTACACGGGCGAGATCTCCGTGCCGATGCTGGCTGAGCTGGGCGTGGCCGGGTCGATCGTCGGCCACTCGGAGCGTCGACAGTACTTCGGCGAGACCGACGAGACCGCCGCCCGGCGTGCGGCCGCAGCGCTCGAGGCGGGACTGCGCGTGATCGCCTGCGTGGGCGAGTCCGAGGCCGAGCGGGAGGCGGGGACGACGGAGCTCGTGCTTCGTCGCCAGGTCGAGTCGATCTTCGAGGCGGTCGGGGAGCACGAGCGGCTGGTGATCGCGTACGAGCCGGTATGGGCGATCGGGACTGGAAAGACCGCCTCGCCCGCGCAGGCGCAGGAGGCGCACGCGTTCGTGAAGACGCTGCTCGACCGGCCCGTGCTCTACGGCGGCTCCGTCAAGCCCGAGAACGCCGCCGAGCTCCTGTCCCAGCCCGCGGTGGACGGCGCGCTCGTCGGGGGAGCCTCGCTCGAGCCGGCCTCCTTCGCGGCCATCTGCCGAGCGGCGGTCGGCGCGGCGCGGTGAGTCGCCGCCGGTCCTCCACGCGCGCCCCCAACGGCCATGTCAGGTGCCCGGCACTTGCCACGGCCGTTCCGGCCATGGCAGGGGTCAGACCCCGGCCGAGGCCCGGTCGAACGCGGCCGGTCGCGACACGTTCGCAAGCGATTCGTCGTCTCGAAGCGGCCGGGGACCACCGGCGCGCGCGCTTTCACGGCCGTTTCGGCCATGTCAGGGGTCAGACCCCCAACATGGCCGTTTCGGGCGCCCGGCCACGGCCGAGCCGGCCCCGGCTGGTGCCAGACACCGGGCGGCGCCCATGAGGGCCTATCCGCTCGTCGCGCTCGTGATCCTCGACGGCTGGGGCTGCGCTTCGCCCGGCCCCGGAAACGCGGTCGAGCTGGCGGACACGCCGAACTTCGATCGCCTCTGGCGCAGCTTCCCGCACTCGACCCTCGCTGCGTCGGGCGCCGCGGTTGGGCTGCCGCTGGGGCAGCAGGGCAACTCGGAGGTCGGTCATCTCACGATCGGCTCGGGCCGCGTGATCGACCAGGACCTGCAGCGGATCAACCGCGCGATCGAAAGCGGCGCGTTCTTCGAGAACGAGGCGCTCGTCGGCGCCTTCCGACGTGGGCGCGAGCGGGGCGGACGCGTGCACCTCCTCGGCCTCGTCTCCTATGGCGGTGTCCACTCGCACATGGAGCACCTGCGCGCGCTGCTCGAGCTCGCGCGGCGCGAGGCGGTGGAGGAGCAGACCTATATGCACGCCTTCACGGATGGGCGCGACGTGTCGCCGCACGCGGCGGTCCACGACGTCGCGGAACTCCCCGCGGAACGCATCGCGACCGTTTGCGGCCGCTACTACGCGATGGACCGCGACCAGCGCTGGGAGCGGACGGAGCGCGCGCTCGCTGCGATCACCCAGGGAGAAGGGCAGCGCGCCGCGGACCCGGTCGCCGCGATCCGCGCGAGCTACGACGAGGGCGTGACAGACGAGTTCGTCGAGCCAGTCGTGCTCGAGAGCCGCCCGCGGCTGCAGTCGCCTTCGGACACGGCGATCTTCTTCAACTTCCGGCCCGACCGCGCCCGCCAGCTGTCGGTGAAGCTGCTCCAGGCGGGGGCCGACCTGACGACGATGACGCGCTACCGCGCCGATCTCGACTGTCCGGTCGCATTCGCGGAGCAGGACGTGAGCGGCGTGATGGCCGAGGTGCTCGCGGAGCACGGCCTCCGCCAGCTCCACGTCGCCGAGACCGAGAAGTACGCCCACGTGACGTACTTCTTCAACGGCGGCCGCGAGCCGGAGTACTGGGGGGAGACGCGAATCCTCGTCCCCTCACCGCGCGACGTCCCGACCTACGATCACAAGCCGGAGATGTCGGCGCCGGAGGTCACCCGGCGCTTCTGCGCCGAGGTCGGCGACGGCTACAGCTTCGCGATCGTCAACTTCGCGAATCCGGACATGGTCGGACACACGGGGAGCATCCCCGCCGTCGTGCAGGCGGTCGAGAGCACCGATCGGTGCCTCGGGCAGGTCGTCGACGCGGTGGAGCGCGCCGGCGGCGTATGCCTGATCACGGCCGACCACGGAAACGCCGAGACGATGCTGGAGTCCGACGGGAGCCCGCACACGGCGCATACGGCCAACCCCGTCCCGTTCCTCGTCACGGCCCACGAGTTCCACGTACGGGACGGAGGCGAGCTCTCCGATCTCGTCCCGACCGCGCTCGCGTTGCTCGGCGTCGAGCCGCCGAACGCGATGACGGGCCGAAGCCTCGTAAGCGGCGCGTAAACCGCGCTGGGGCTCCCCGGGGGGACGCTATACTCGGCTCGGCCTTGGCTCTGCCCCAGCCTGATCCAGGCGTCCTGCGGAAGGCGCAGCGCGGCGACGAACGTGCGTTCTGCATCATCGTTCGCTCGTACGAAGTCCCGGTCTTCAACTACGTCCTGCGGCTGGTGGGCGATCGCGCTCTGGCGGAGGACCTCACGCAGGAGGTGTTCCTGCGCGTCTACCAGGGCCTGTCGAGTTTCTCGCTCCGCTCGAAGTTCACCACCTGGCTGTTTCAGGTGACGAAGAACAGGGTGCTCGATGAGCTTCGCGCGAGCGAGCGTCGGCCCCGCTCCGCCTGTGCGCTCGAGGACGCCCCGCACCTCGAGGTGCTCGACGCGCCGTTCGAGCGGCTCGAGGCGATCGACGCGCTCTGGCGCGCCGTCGAGGGGCTCAATCCCGACCTCAAGATGGCGCTGCTGCTGCGCGACGTCGTCGGGATGGCCTACACGGACATCGCCGACTCGCTCGAGATCACGCTCGCCACGGTCAAGTGGCGGATCTACAAGGGCCGCGAAGAGGTGCAGGCGGCGCTCGGGCGCGAGGGCATCACCTTCGGCGCGCAGGACGCGGACGCGCCGGCGCCCGCCGAAACGGTCTAGCGGACGGCATACCGCTGCAGCCACGCGGAGAGATTCCGTGCCTGCAGCTCAGGCGTGGCCGCGCGCGGAATCGGCGCGACGCGATTGACCGCCGGCGTCGGCTCGTCACGACTCGACTCGAGCGCGAGCCCGAGCCCGAGCCCGAGTGCGAAGAGGATCGCCGCCGCGGCAGCCGCCAGCGCGAGGGGGCGGCCGCGGGTGCGGCGCCGGCGGCGCGGTGGCGTCAGCACGACGGTTGAGCTGCCGCCCTCCGACGCGTCCGCGAGCTCGCTCGCGAGCGCCCCTGCGGTCGGGGGCCGGTATTCGGGGCGCAGGGCGAGCGCACGCATGACGACGTCCTCGAGGGCTTGCGGAACGTCCGGCGCGAGTTCGCGAAGGGGCGTGACGGGCTCTCCCGCCTGCTTGCGCGCGAGGTCCGCGAGCGTGCCGCCACCGAACGGCGCCTGGCCGGCCAGGAGCTCGTAGAGCACCGCCCCGAGCGCGTATACGTCGGCCGCTGGAGTGACGTCCTCGCCCGCGGCCTGCTCCGGCGCGACGTAGGCGACCGTCCCGAGGATCGCTCCCTCGGCGGTCAGCCGGGTCGTGTCTACGGCGCGGGCGATCCCGAAGTCCGCGACCTTGAGCGTCCCGTCGCGCCCGAGCAGCAGATTCCTCGGTTTCACGTCGCGGTGGACGAGCCCGTGTGCGTGTGCGTGCTCGAGCCCGGCGCATGCCTGCAGAACGAGGGGCACGGCCTCCTCGGGCGGAAGCCGCTTCCGGCGCGCGAGCAGGTCGCCGAGGGTCTCGCCCTCGACGTACTCCATCACGATGTACAGGCGCGCGTCGTCCTCGCCGGCGTCGTAGACGGCGACGACGTTGGGGTGGACGAGCTGCGCCGCCGCGCGGGCCTCGCGGAGGAAGCGCGCGCGCAGCTCCTCGTCGGCCGCGAGCTGCTCGGCGAGCAGCTTCACGGCCACAAGGCGGTCGAGCTGCTCGTCGTGGGCGAGCACGACCGTGGCCATTCCGCCGCCCCCGAGCGTGCGCTCTCGGCGATAGCGGTCGCCGATCGAGGACGCGTCGTTCATGGAACCGTGGGAAGGGTCGGCACCGTGATCGGCAGGCTCGGCTCGGGAGCCGGGGGCTCCGGTGGCGGCGCAGGCTGCGGTTCCGGCTGCGGTTGCGGTGCAGGCTGCGGTTCAGGCTGCGGTGGCGGCTCGGGGGCCTGCGGCTCGGCGTCGCTCTTGCCCTTGCCCTGGTGCTCCTTGCCCTTCTTGGCGGGTGGCGAGGCGACGGGAGGGGGAGGAGGAGCCGCCGGCGGCTCGCAGGCGATCCGCTCGCCGAGCTGGGTGACTGCGGCCAGCAGCTGCCTCCGAAAGACGGTCGGGACGTCTCCTCGCCTGACGGCAGACACGGCGTCGGCTCGAAGCGCTTCCGCCTCGCGGTTCGCCGCGCACGTGGCACCGCGGGCGAGGTCGGCCGCGACCCTGTCGCTCCGGTCCGTCAGCCTCTGTGCGACGGGCGCAGGGATGCGCGGCTCGGCGCTGCGCTGCTCCTCCGCGCCGCCGCAGCCGCCGGCGAGGAGGAGAAGTGCGCTACACGCCGCCCGCCAGACGCTCCGCCAGCGCAGGCGGAAGACCGGCCGCAAGGATCTCGTCTTGCGTCTGCTCGACCGGGTAGTCAGCACGCCGAAACTCTGCCCGCGACTCCTCGAGGTCAAGCATCAGCCAGGCGGCTCTGGGGTCGCCGTCGCGGGGTTGGCCGACCGAACCTGGGTTCAGGAGCCAGCGCCGGTCGGCCAGGTCGGGCGCGGTCCCGGCAGGCGCCAGGCCCCCCGTCAGCTCGGCGCGCGCGAGCTCGATCGCGAGCGCGACATGGCTGTGGCCGACGAGGACGAGCGGCTCACCGGCGAGCTCGATCGTCGCGAGCGCGGCCTCGCCGTCGAGCACGTACTCCCAGACCGGATCCCGCGC
>JBKOYJ010000032.1:0-74332 GCA_046725345.1 Actinomycetota bacterium
CAGGTGGCGCGCTTCGTCGGGCCGGCGCTCGCCGGCGTCCTGCTCGCGCGAGGCGGGCCTGGCTGGGTGTTCGGAGCGAACGCGGCGAGCTTCCTCGCCGTGCTCGGCGCACTCGCGCTCCTGCCAGGCTCGCGGCCGGCCGGCGCGCCGGCGCGCCTCGCCGGCGCGCTCGGCGACGCTTTCCGGTTCGTCTTCGCGCAGCGCAGCCTGTCCGCATTGATCGTGCTGATGCTGCTCGCGGGCCTGCTCGGGACGCCGCCCGTCGCGTTCATGATGCCGGCGATCGTCCGCTTCAACCTCGACGCCGGAGCCGAGACGCTCGGCACGCTGCTCTCAGTGATCGGGCTCGGCTCCCTTCTCGGCTCCGTGGCGCTCCTTCGCCTCTCGCGCCGGCCGAACAAGGGTGAGCCGCTGGTCGCGGCCTACCTGGTGACCGCGCTCGCGCTCGCGGGGATCGGCGCCTCGACGAGCATCCCGCTCTCGCTGATCTTGGGGCTCGTCGGCGGGTTCGGCGGCGTCCTCTTCGTCGGGCTCTCGACCGTGGTCGTCCAGACGATGAGCCCCGACGAGCTGCGTGCTCGGACGATGGCGATCTGGGCTGCCTCGTTCGTGGGCATGCTCCCCTTCGGCGCGCTCCTCACCGCCGGCCTCGCCGCATGGCTCGGACCTGGCGGTGCGGTGTTCGTCGACGGCGCGGCCGTGTTCGTCGGCGCGGTCGCGCTCCTCGCCGTGAGGCCGCAGGTGCTCTGGCTCGGCTGCGCGGCCCTGCCCGAGGCCTGCCTCGCGGCGACGAACCCGGCCGCCGTCGCCGCAGAGGAGCGCTGATCATCGTGCGTAGCGAACCTCCCCGCTCTCGACGATGCGGCGCTCGCCGTCGGCGTCGATCGCGAGGCCACCCGTACGCGCGATCGTGATCGCGGTTCCGCTGACGCCATCCACCCACACGCGACGGCCCCGCAGGAAATCGCGCTCGACGAGGCCGTCGTAGATCGAATCGAGTCCGCCCTCGCACCAGCGGTCGTAGTGCGCCTCGAAGCGTTCCAGCAGCAGCGCCAGGATCGGCGCCCGCCGGAGTGCGCCGCCGCCGACCAGCCGCATCGACGTCGCCGCGCCCGCCGGGAGCTCCGCGCCCGTCTGGCTGACGTTGATCCCGACCCCGACCACCACGTCGTCCTCCCCGCCCTCTGCGAGCACGCCGGCGAGCTTGCGGCCGTCCACCATGACGTCGTTCGGCCACTTGATCTCGGCTCGCACGGCGAGGGTCTGCTCGACGGCGTCGGCCGTCGCCATGCCGGCGACGAGCGACAGCTCGGACGCGCGCCGCTCCGACGGCGGGCGAAGGAGCGTCGAGCAGAGGATCGCCGTGCCACGCGGCGCGCTCCAGCGGCGCCCGAGCCGCCCGCGACCTTCGGTCTGCTCGTCGCAGACCGCGACGGCGCCCTCGGGCGACGACGCGTCGAGCAGGAGCTGCGTCGAGGGGCACGCAGCCTCATAGCGGTACGGACGGCCGAAGCGGCCGCGCAGGAGCGGCTCGACCGCCTCCGGCTCGAGCGAGTCGGTCACAAGGTCCAAGCGAAGGATTGCAGAGACGCCTCGGCGGGGAACCAGGAGGCGAGCGTGAAACCCGCTCGCTACTTCGATCGCGCCTACTTCGACTGGCAGGCGGCGAGCGCCGAGCGCTCGGCTCGAGTGGTCGTTCCGGCCCTGCTCGCGCGTACCGGCGCCGAGACCGTCGTCGACCTCGGATGCGGGACCGGCGCCTGGCTGCAGGTCTTCCTCGAGCTGGGCGCGCGCGAGGTGCTCGGGGTCGACGGGCCGCACGTCGATCGAGCGCAGCTACGAATCCCGCAGAAGTCGTTCCTCGCCCACGACCTCTCGCGTCCCCTCGAGCTCGACCGGCGCTTCGATCTCGCTCTCTCGCTCGAGGCAGCCCATTACCTCCCGCAGGAGCGAGCGGCCCCGTTCGTGGCGCTCCTCACCGAGCTCGCGCCCGTCGTCCTCTTCTCGGCGGCGATCCCGCACCAGCCCGGAGGTCCTACGCTGAACAGACAATGGCCCGAGTACTGGGCGAGGCTGTTCGCCCTCCGCGGGTTCCGAGCCTGGGACTGGTTGCGGCGTGAGATCTGGAACGATGGCCGCGTGGACTGGTGGTACGCGCAGAACGCGATCCTCTTCGTCGATGAGGCGCACGTAGAAGCCACCGACGTCGACAGCGCCGACCCGCTGCCGCTCGTCCATCCTGGGCTGTTTCTCGAGCTGGTCGGTCGAGAGAAGAGACGGCTTCGGCGACGCGTGCTCGACGGCGCACGCGCCGCGCGCTGACCGCGGGCGGCCGATGCCGACGCTCTCCGTCTGCTGCATGACCGGCGGCGAGTCGCCGGAGCGCCTCGTCGCCTCGCTCGCGCTGCTGCGGCCGCTGGCCGACGAGATCGTCGTCGGAGTCGAGCGGGATCACTTCCGCGACGCAGCCCGATCGCTGGAGGCGCTCGCCGATCGGGTCGTCTCGTTCCCGTCGTGCGATCCGACGGACCGCGCGATCCCCTGGCTCTTCTCGCAATGCGACGGCGAGTGGATCCTGAACCTCGACGACGACGAGGTGCCGAGCCGCGCACTGCTCGAGCGCCTGCCGAGCCTGCTCGTACCGGGCATCACGCACGCGTGGATCGGGAGGCGCTGGCTGTACCCGACGGAAGCACGCCACCTCGACGAGCCGCCCTGGCGCCCGGACTACCAGCTCCGCCTCGTGCGCCCGGACGAGCGCTTCGTCCAGTTCTCCGACGAGTTCCACCGTCCGGTCGTCGCCATCGGACCGGCGACGTTCGTCGACGCTCCCGTCTGGCATCTCGACTGCATCGTCCATCCGTTCGAACGGCGACGGAAGAAGGCGCTGGCGTACGAGCGTGCGCGCCGCGGGATGAGGGTGGGCGGAATCTCGCACAACGCGGGCTTCTACCTCCCGGAGCTGCATCCGGGCGCGCGAACCGCGGCGGTTCCGAGCGCGGACGTGACCGTGATCGAGCGGGTTCTGGCCGGCGGCCGAGCGGAGACGGCGCCAGTGCGAACGGTGGTTGACGAGAGCTCCGCCGATGAGGTCGACGCAGCCTGGCCCGGCCCTCCCTACGACCCGTCGCTGTACTCGGCGCGGGTCCGCCTGCTCCACGACGTGCCCTCGATGGTCGCCGGCGTCCAGCACACGGTCGACGTGGTCGTGGAGAACCTGAGCGGCGCCACCTGGCGCTGGGGCGAGGAGGCGCGGCCGGAGATCCGGCTCTCGTACCACTGGTTCTCCGAGGACCGAGCTCCCGTCGAAGGCACGAACCTCCGGACGCCGTTGCCGGCCGACCTGCCGCCCGGCTCGGCACTGCTGGTGCCGGTCCACGTGGTCGCCCCGGAGTCCCATGGCCGCCACCGCCTCGAGATCGACCTGCTGCACGAGCACGTGCGCTGGTTCGGCGTCGGCGTGCGGTGCGAGGTGGACGTTCTTCCGAAGCGCCGAATCGCCGTCTCGGGCGCTTCCGCGCGCGTGGAGGCGGCGCTCGACGCGATCGCGCTCGTTCCCGAATGGGAGCCGGAGCTCTTGCTTCCGGACTCGGGCGTGCCACCCCAACGGTTCGAACACCCCCGAATCCAGGGCTTTCGGTCGTACCTTCTCGACGACCTGCACGCGCGTCGACCGGTCGCAGTCGGACAGCTCCTCCTGCGGACGGCAAGACTGCTACGCACCGCACGGTCGCTCGCCCGCGGCGGCCCCGCTCGCTCGCTCCCCTCGCCGACGGTCGACGCCCTCGAAGAGCTCGCCTCCTGCGAACGCCTCGTCGTCGCGGGCGCGGACTGGGAAGCCGAGGCGGCGCCGCGCCGCGAGCTCTGGCGCGTCGTCGCAACGGTGCTCGCGGCGCGCACCCTCGGGCTCGAGGTGCTGCTCGTCGACCCCCTCGGAAGGGCGAACGGGTCGCCCGCCGAACGGCTGCTCTTGGCGGTGCTGCACGAACGTGCGCGCGTACTCGCCGACGACGGCGAGCTTCCCTCCCTGCTGGCGGATCTCGGACCGCCATAGGCGGCGCTTGCGACGCCGACGTCAGGTCGCGCGCGAAGCAGGCGGGGCCACGGGCGGAGCCCGCAGCCCCTCTTGACGGCAGCGCAAGCGCAGCCGCGGCTCGCGCGACCGTCTGAAACGACCGTCGACACGATTGGGTTACGCCACACCTCCTAAGCACGCGGGCACATGCGCAGGAGGCGGTCGTCGCCCGGCCGGGGGTCGCCGCGGCCGTCCCGGTTGCTGGTCGTGACGTAGACGCAGCCGTCGGGCCCGACGCGAACGTCGCGCAGCCGCCCGAGCCCGCGCAGGGCGACGTCCCTCCGCACGACGCGGCCGGCGCGGTCGAGCGTGAACCGCAGCAGCCGCTCGCCGCGCAAAGCGGCCACGAGCAGCGCCTGCGGCTCGCCGCGGCGCTGGTAAACGGCGAGCCCGGATGGCGCCCAGGTGTCGTCGCCACTCTCCGCGAGCGGCGCCACCGGCGTCGCGGGCGGCTGCGCGCGGCTGATGACCGCCCGGCCCGCACGGTATGGCCACCCGTAGAACCGGCCGCGCTGGATCCGGTTGATCTCGTCGTGACAGCAGAGCCCGCCCTCGCCGGTCGGGCCGTGCTCCGCCTCGAACAGGCGCCCGCGAGCGTCCCAGGCGAGACCCTGCGGGTTGCGGTGGCCGTAGGAGAAGACCGGTGAGCCGCGGAAGGGGTTGCCCGTCGGAACGCGGCCGTCCGGCCGAATGCGCAGCACCTTCCCGGCGATCGAGCGGCGGTCCGCGCCGAGCTGGGAGATGCCGGTCTCACCCGTCGTCACGTAGAGCATCCGGTCGGGCCCGAAGGCGAGGCGGCCGCCGTCGTGAATCCCGGCCGCCGGGATCCGGCGGAGGAGCACCTTCTCGCCCCTGAAGCGGAAGTCGGCGCCGACCCGGAAGCGCGAGACGCGGTTGCCGTCGCGGGCCGTGTAGTAGACGTACGCGAACCGGCGCTTCGGGAACGCAGGGTCGAGCGCCAGCCCGAGCAATCCGGCCTCCCCCACGGCGACGACGGGGAGACGCGCGACCGGCCGAGCGCGGAGGCGGCCGTTGACGATCAGCCGGATTCGGCCCGGCCGCTCCGTGACGAGGATCGTCCGCCTGCCGGCGAACGCGATCGCCCAGGGAACCTCCAGACCGCGGACGATGGTCCGGGCGGGGCCGAACGCGGAGCGCTCGCCGGCCCCGGCGGAATGCTCCGTCGTAGCGCCAGCGCCGCCACAGGCCGCGACGAGCCACGCGAGGACGACGGCGGCAAGCGCGCGGTTCATCGCGGCCCGACACTAGCGCCGCCCCGTCGCTGGGCGATCGCTAGGGCTTTCGCGCCCTGACGATCGCGCCGTGCATGCCGTCGGCCACCTCGTGCGTGAACTCGACGGAGATCGCCTCGAAACCGGCTTCGGCGAGGCCGGCCTCGTATTCCCCCTTCGAGAGTGCGCCGGCGATGCAGCCGACGTAGCTGCCGCGCTCGGCCCGCTCCTCCGGCGCCAAGCGGTCCTCGGCGACGACGTCCGAGATCCCGATCCGGCCGCCGTGCTTCAGCACGCGCGCCATCTCGGAGATGACGGCGGCCTTGTCCACCGAGAGGTTGATCACGCAGTTCGAGATCACGACGTCGACGGATTCCGCCGGTAGCGGGATCTCCTCGATCTGGCCGCGCAGGAAGTGGACGTTGCCGATTCCGGCCTCGCCCGCGTTGCGCCGTGCGAGCGCGAGCATCTCCTCCGTCATGTCGAGGCCGTACGCGATGCCCCGCGGCCCGACCCGGCGTGCCGACAGGATCACGTCGATGCCGCCGCCCGACCCGAGATCGAGCACCGTCTCTCCATCACGGAGCTCTGCTACTGCCGTCGGGTTGCCGCAGCCGAGGCTCGCGAGCACCGCGGTCTCGGGGAGGGCGCCGCGCTGCTCGACGTCGTAGAGGGTCTCGCCGAACGCACCGGCACCCGTCTCGCCGTCGCAGCACGAGCCGCCGTCGCAACCACTGCCGCATCCGCTGCCTTCGGCGACCGAGCGCGCGGCCTCCGCGTAACGGCGGCGGACCTCTTCCCGGAGTGCGCTTCCTGTATCCGTACTCATGCGTAGGCCTCCTGAAAGTCGACGAGGGAGCCGAGGCGAGCGGTCGCCTCGGGGTCGATCGAGAAGTACGCCCACTTGCCGCGCTGCTCGCGCTCGAGGAGGCCGGCGTCGGTCAGCTTCTTAAGGTGGTGGCTGACCGTCGGCTGGGCGAGGCCGAGCGTGGGCGTGAACTCGCAGACGCACACGGGCTCGCCGTGCGTCGCGAGCAGGTTGAGGATCTTCACCCGTGCCGGATCGGCGAGTGCCTTGAAGAGGGCCGCGGTGGCCTCCGCCTCGTCGTCCGAGAGCGTCGGCGCCGACACCGGCGCGCAGCACGAGATGAGAGGAAGGGTCTTCATATCGACCTCCGTCAATATATCGACGGATGTCGATATGTCAAGCGCCGAGTTCGAGGCGCCGCTTCGTCTCGTCCGCCCAGCGGGTCAGGGCGCGGTTCATCGCGAGGCCGGCCCGGACGGTGAGGTTGCGGAAGGCGTCGTGCCCGGAACCGTGTGCCCGGTGCGCGCTGTCGATCGCCTCGAGATGCGCCCGCTCGTCGTCGAGGGCGGCTCGATACTCCGCGAGCTGCTCGAGCAGCGCGTCGCCGTCGGCGGCGTAGCCGAAGAAGAGCTTGAGGAGGAGCTCGTCTCGAAACAGCGGACGGCTCGTATCGTCGAGCCATGCCTTCAGGGCACGCCTCCCCGCGGCGGTCAGCCGGTACAGCTGCTTGTCGGGACGGTCGTATTGCTCGACCTTCCGCCTGGCGACCAGGCCGTCGGCGAGCAGGACGGGCAAGACGGCGTAGATCCGGCTCTTCGTCGGGGCGAGGATGAGCGTCGTGCTGCCGGCTGCCATCCGGTTGAGGTCGTAGCCCGAGCGCTCGCCGTCGAGCAGCAGCCCGAGGACTGCGTAGTGCGTTGCCGGACGCGCAGGCGCGCGCTTGTTCGTAGTAGTCTCGGCAGGACTAGGGATGCATCTAGGTTACAGCGCCGGCCGGCTCGCCCTCCTGCTCGGGCGACGTGTACGGACGCGCCGATGCCGCGCGCGAATGGCACGGTTGGGCGACGCCGCCGAAGCGGCTCGAGATCCTCCTCAGCTCCCAGCGCGGCACGGACATGCTGCGCCCCTCGCAAGGGACGGCCGGCCCGCTCACCGACCTCCTGCTCTCGTTCGTCGACGGCCTCGGCGCCTGAGCGCACGCGTTTTAGAAGATGATGGTCGCCTTGGCTCGGCCGCTGCTCGTCGTCGACGGCGACTCACTCGCCCATCGCGCGTACCACGCGCTGCCGTCGTCGATCCGCGGCGCCGGCAGGCGGCCCGCGAACGCAATCGTCGGTTTCGCGAACATGCTGCTCGGGCTGTGGGACGCCGAGGCGCCCCGCGCAACGCTCGTCGGCTGGGACACGCTCACGACGCCGACCTACCGGCACGAGGCGTTCGAGGGCTACCAAGCAGGGCGCGTGTTCGACGACGAGCTGCTCGAGCAGCTCGACGTGCTTCCCGAGCTCGTCGCAGCATTCGGCTTCGCCGTCGCCAAGGTGCCTGGGTACGAAGCGGACGACTTCCTCGCCGCAGCGGTGGCGACCGAGCTCGCAGGCGGCGGTTCGGCTCTCGTCGCCACGTCCGACCGCGACGCGTTCCAGCTCGCCGGCGAGCGCTCCACGATCCTGCGGCTCGTGCGCGGCATCCGAGAGATCGACCGGATCGGCCCAGAACAGGTTCGTGAGCTCTACGGCGTCGAGCCGGAACAGGTGCCCGACTTCGCCGCGCTCCGCGGCGATCCGTCCGACGGCATTCCCGGAGCGCCCGGGGTCGGGCCGAAGAAGGCGGCCGAGATCGTCCGGCAGTATGGCTCGCTCGAGGCCGCGCTCGACGCGGGGCGGTTCGCCACAGTCGCCGACGAGCTGCGCCTCTTCAAGCGGCTCGTGACGATGGACGCCTCGGCCCCGCTCCCGCCGCTGCCCGACCAGACGCCCACCTGGGAGACCGCGGCGCGCCTGCTCGGCGAGTGGGGCGTCGGCCAGCTCGCGGGACGGGTCGAGCAGCGCGTTTTACGAAGCTCTTAGAGAACTCTTAGGGCGCGGTCTTTCCGGCCGACCGCGAGTGCGAGATACTCGCTTCCGACCGGGCTGTCTGCCAGGAGCGGTCCAGGGGCTCGGCGACCCCCTTCGGGCGTCGGCGCGAGACGGAGCAGCCGTCCTCGTCGGGAGGAGTCTCGATGCCCAGGATCGCCTTCGCGGCGCTCGCCGTCCTCGTCCTGTCCGCGTCGTCGCCCGCTGCGGCGACGGGAGACTCGGCGTGGCGCTCGCTCGACGGGAGCGGCAACAACCTCAAGCGACCCGCGTGGGGCCAGGTCGGAGTCCCGTATCTCCGGGTGGCCCGGCCGAGCTACACCGACGGCGTCGGCGGGATGGTCGCCGGCCCGCCCGCGCGGTACGTCTCGAATCGCATCTTCAACGACGTCGGGCAGAACCTCTTCTCCGAGAACGGCGTCTCGCAGTGGGGCTGGGCGTGGGGCCAGTTCCTCGACCACGACTTCGGTCTGCGTGACGAGACGCCGGCGGAGAGCGTCCCGATTCCCTTCGACAGCGAGGACTCGCTCGAGCGGTTCGCGAACGACTTCGGGCGCATCGACTTCGCGCGGACGCCGGCCGCGCCCGGCACGGGCCTCACGTCGCCACGTCAGCAGCTCAACACCATCTCGAGCTACATCGACGCCTCCAACGTCTACGGCGGCAGCCGCGAACGCCTGGAGTGGCTGCGCGCAGGGCCACTCGACGGAGACACCGCCGACAACGATGCGGCGCTGCTGCTGACGCCGGACGGCTACCTGCCCCGGGTCGGCGCACGGGGCGACGCCGCAGCCGCTCCTTCGATGGACCTGATCGGCCGCCTGATGGGACGACCCGCCGACGCGGTCGTCGCGGGAGACGTGCGCGCGAACGAGAACATCGCCTTGACGGCGATCCACACGCTGTTCGCGCGCGAGCACAACCGCATCGTCGCCACGCTCCCGGCCCCGCTCTCCGAGGAGACGAAGTTCCAGATCGCGCGCCGCGTCGTGGGCGCCGAGATCCAGTACATCACCTACGCCGAGTTCCTCCCCGCGATGGGCGTCGCCCTCGACCGGTACCACGGCTACGACCCGACGGTGAACGCGACGCTTTCGAACGAGTTCGCGGTCGTCGGCTACCGCGCTCACAGCATGATCCACGGCGAGTTCGACGTCCCCGCCGAGGCAGGCACGTATTCGCAGGAGCAGCTCGACGCCTTTCGCGCGGGCGGGATCGCAGTCGGCGAAAACGGCGACGAGCTCGAGGTGACCGTCCCGCTCAACATCGCCTTCGGCAATCCGGGTCTGGTGGACGAGATCGGGCTCGGGCCCCTGCTCTCGAGCCTCGGCGCGGAGCGCCAGTACAAGAACGACGAGCAGATCGACAACTCGCTGCGCAGCGTGCTCTTCCAGGTCCCGAAGCCGGGGACTTCCGATCCGAGCACGTGCGGAGCGCCGGTCGTCGACCCCGCGTGCTTCAGCGGCGTCCAGGATCTGGGGGCGATCGACATCCAGCGCGGGCGCGACCACGGGATGCCGTCCTATAACGAGCTTCGCCGGGCGTACGGCCTCGCGCCGAAGGAGTCGTTCACGGCGATCACCGGCGAGAGCACGAGCGACAGCGCGGAGGCAAACGACGTCCACGCCCTGAACTTCGTCGAGCTTCGGGACGCCGAGGGGAACGTGATCCCGCTGGAGAGCGACGAGGCGGAAGAGGAGGCGGTGGTCGGCATCCGGCGGACGTCGCTCGCCGCCCGCCTCGAGGCGATCTACGGGACGGTCGACCGGCTCGATGCCTTCGTCGGCATGCTCGCGGACGAGCACGTCGGCGGCAGCGAGCTCGGCGAGCTGCAGCTCGCGATCTGGAAGCGGCAGTTCCAGGCGCTGCGCGACGGCGACAGGTTCTTCCACGCGAACGATCCGCTCCTGCGCACGATCAGACGGCAGTTCGGGATCGACTACCGCCGCACGCTCGCCCAGGTCATCGCCGCGAACACCGGCGTCGCGGGTCAGGCCGACGTCTTCCACGTGGACGCACCGGAGGCAGCCGCCGACGTCCAGGCCGATCCGAAGCCGAGATGCCGGCACGACCGTCGAGGTCGATCGCGGTCTCAGCGAACCCTCAGCCGCTTCTCAGCCGACGGCCAGATCTAGACCCCACTGTTCGGAAGCGGTGCCCGTCGCCCCTGGCGGGCACCGTCTCTCTAAGAAGACGCTGAGAGTTCTCCATTTCTCAGCCGATTCTCAGATTCGGCAGCCACCATCGCCTCCGTGACGACCGGCGAGCGACGGAACGGGCAGCGGATCCTCGTCGTCGACGACGAGCCCTCGATCGTCGACGCCGTCTCGACGGCGCTCCGGTACGAGGGGTACTCCGTCGACGAGGCGTTCAGCGGCCGGGAGGCGCTCGACGTCGCCGTCCGCGAGGAGCCCGACCTGATCGTGCTCGACTGGATGCTGCCGGACATCGAGGGGATCGAGGTGGGCAAGCGCCTCCGCGCGCGCGGGTTCAAAACCGCCGTGCTCTTCCTCACCGCCAAGGACGCGACCGAGAACAAGGTCGAGGCGTTGCGGGCGGGCGGGGACGACTACGTGACGAAGCCGTTCAGCCTCGCGGAGATCGTCGCCCGCACCCAGGCGATCCTTCGGCGCACCGCCGGCGAGCAGCCGGGCGAGGTGCTCCGCTTCGCCGACGTCGTCCTCGACGAGCGCCGGCACGAGGTCGTCCGCGGCGAGACCTCGATCGAGCTCACGGCGACGGAGTTCGCGCTGCTGCGCTACTTCCTGCTCAATCCCCGCCGCGTGCTCTCGAAGGCCCAGATCCTGCAGAACGTGTGGCGCTACGACTTCGGCGGCCACGCCAACGTCGTCGAGACGTACGTGAGCTACCTGCGCCGCAAGCTCGATGCGGCCGGTCCCCCGCTGATCAGGACGGTGCGGCAGGTCGGCTACATGCTCGAGGCCGAGCCCAGCGCCTGATGCTGGGCCGGCTGTCGCTGCGGGCACGCCTGGTGCTAGGCGTGATCGTGCTGAGCGCGATCGGGCTCGGCGTCGCCGATGTCGCGACGTACGCGTCGTTGCGGTCGTTCCTCGTCGATCGCACCGACAAGTCGTTACAGGACTCGCACTTCGGGATCGAGCGCTCGTTCGAGCACGGATGCGGCCCCGGCGACGGGCGGCCGCCGCCCGGCACGGGGCCGGGGGACTTCGTCCAGCTCCGAAGCGCCGACGGGGCGGTGGTCTGCAGCAGCCAGACGAGGGGATTCTCCGGCGAGGCGCTCTCCCCGCCGCGACTGCCGGCGACGATCGACATCCCCTCGAGCGGCGGCCCCGACGAGGCGCGGTACTTCACGGCGCCCGCGCAGGACGGCGGCGGCCGCTACCGGGTTCGCGTGTCCGTCGAGCCTCACATGGGCGGGATGCTCGTCTTCGCGACGTCGCTCGCGGACGTGGACGCGACGCTTCGCCGCCTGCTCCTGATCGAGCTGCTCGTTACGGCCGCGGTGCTGGCCGCGGTCGCAGGGCTCGGATTGTGGGTCGTGCGGCTCGGGCTTCGCCCCCTCGGGGCGATCGATTCCACGGCCGCGGCTATCGCGGGCGGAGACCTGACCCGGCGGGTGGAGCGGGCCGAGCCGCGAACCGAGGTGGGCCGGCTCGGACTCTCCCTGAACGCCATGCTCGGCCAGATCGAGTCGGCCTTCGAGGCGCGGGCGGTTTCGGAGCGCAAGCTGCGCCGTTTCCTCGCCGACGCGTCACACGAGCTCCGGACACCGCTCGCGGCGGTGCGCGCGTACGCCGAGCTCTACGCGCGCGGCGCGGATCGGCGGCCGGCGGACCTGGCGCGCCTGATGAAGGGCATCGGTCGCGAGTCGGAGCGCATGAGCCTGCTCGTGGACGATCTCCTGCTCCTCGCCCGGCTGGACGAGGGCCGGCCGCTCGAGCGCGACCTCGTCGACCTCGACGA
This sequence comes from Actinomycetota bacterium, assembly GCA_046725345.1. Classification (GTDB taxonomy): domain Bacteria; phylum Actinomycetota; class Thermoleophilia; order Gaiellales; family Gaiellaceae; genus JBKOYJ01. The sequence goes on from JBKOYJ010000032.1 coordinate 12,133, forward strand.
GGTCGTCGGCGAGGCGGTGGAGACAGCGGCGATCGTCGAGCCCGAGCGTCCGATCGCCTTCGACGCGGAGCCGGTCCGCGTGCTCGGCGACCGCGACCGGCTGCGCCAGATCGTCGACAACCTGCTGACCAACGTCCGCGCCCACACCCCCTCGCGCGCCCCCGCGCAGGTGCGCGTCGGTCGAAAGAACGGATCGGCGCTGATCGAGGTCGAGGACACGGGGGCGGGAATGAGTCCCGAGCAGACGGAACGTGCCTTCGAGCGCTTCTACCGCGCCGATCCCACGCGCTCGCGGCGGACGGGCGGGGTCGGACTCGGTCTCGCGATCGTGGCCGCCGTGGCGGAGGCCCACGGCGGCACCGTCGCGGCGCGTTCGCAGCCCGGAGGCGGGACGACTTTCCGGATCGCGCTTCCGCTCGACGACTGAGGATCCCGCATCTTCGGTTGAGCTTCCGGCGTGTCGACCAGTCGACTCAGACGCACGCCGGGCCGCGGCTGCGCTTGCGCTGCCGCCAAGAGGGTCGCGGGCTTCGCCCGTGACCCGCTCGCTTCTGCGGCGCGCTGAGTGCCGGCGCCGCCGAGTCGGCGCCTTTACCTGACTCACAGCGGACTCCCAGGGATTTCTCACGCGCGCGGGATTCGATGCAAGCGTCAATCGAGCCAAGGAGGCCTATGAACAGGTCGCTGACAAGGCTGACCGTCCTCGCAGCCGTCGCGTTCGCTGCACTGGCGACGGTGGGCGTCTCGACGGCGAGCGCCCGCGGGGGCGGCGGCCACGGCTACGGGCTTCGCGTCAGCACGAGCGCCCTCGTCACCCAGGCGGCGAAGGAGCTCGACGTCACACGCGCGAAGCTCGTCGACGCGATCAAGGACGCAGCCGTCGCCCGGATCAACGCGCTGCAGGCGTCCGGGGACCTCGACGCCGACGAGGCCGACGAGTACAAGGACGAGGCGCAGGACAACCTCGGCTTCGCCTACCGCGTTAGCCGCACGCGGACGGTCGCGTCGAACCTCGGGATCACGGTCGCCAAGTTGAACAACGGCCTCCGCGCGGCACGGAAGACGCTGATCCTGGCGGCGATCGACGACGCCGTCGACGAAGGCAGGTTGACCGCCGCGCAGGCGGCCGACCTGAAGGAGGAGCTCGAGGACGTCGACCTGCCCGGATACAAAGCGGTCGGGTTCGGCGCGCTCGGCTACGGCGGAGGGTGCCACGGCTGAGCCGACGCCGTCGATACGGGACCCCGCGCAAAGGCCGCTCACGCGGCCTTTGCGTTTGGGTTCGGAGTCATTCGCGTTTTCGGCAGCCGAAACGAGGAAACTGAGCCTTGCGATGGCCGCGAATACCGAGGCCGAAGTACTCGCGCAGCAACTGAGCACCGTTGGGAGCAGGGTGGACGCCCTCGAGAAGCACCTGGAAGACGTCGATGTCATCATCGGGCGCCTGGAGGCTGCGGCCGTGACCACTGCCCGTGCCCTGGAGGAAGTTTCCAGCCACTGGGACGCGGTGTATCGAGCGATGCGACGCGCGGAGTAAGTTCAGCCGCAACCCACAGCTGACTCCAATCTCAGCTTGAGGCCGTCCTCAGGACGCGCTGGTCTCCTCAGAAGCGTCCGGCCAACACACGACAGAAAGGACGGCCATGAAGGACAGCGTCAAGAACGCGCTCCTGATCGTCTCCTCGATCACCGCGTTCGCACTCGGGGGCGCGGCGATCGCAGGTGCCGCGTCGGGCGACGACTCGCAGAGCCGCGGCGCTACCGCGACCACGCAGGCCGACGACGCGCGTCCCGCCGGCATGCCGCACCAGCGCGCCGACGAGGACCTGCTGAGCGACGACACCGCGAGCAAGGTCCAGGCCGTTGCCCTGACCAGGGTCGACGGCGGCACGATCGAGCGCGTCGAGACGGACGCCGACGGCCACGCGGCCTGCGAGGCTCACATGCTCGACGCCGACGGGAATCGGGTCACGGTGTACGTGAACCGGGACTTCGACGTCGTCAGCGTCGAGTCGGGTCCGTAGCCAGCCGAGAACAGCTCGGTCCACCTGGAGCCGGCCGCGAGCCGGCTCCAGGCGTCTTGCTAGACGTCGACCTTACGGACGCGCGCGAAACCGGCCGCGCCGAGCGCGCTGGCGTCGACGAGGCGGCACATCCAGCCGTGGCCACTGTCGGGGTCGCTCTCGTCGTCGAAGCTCCCCACGGAGGCGAAGACGCGGCCGTCCCGGAAGTCCCACTCCTCGATCTCGTCGTGGTCGTCCTCGACGTCGGCGCGGAACCGCTCGAGATCAGCCTGCAGTCGTCCCGTCACGGTCGGGAGCCACGTCTCGCGCGCATCCCTTCCTGGGTCGACACCGCACTGCTCGAGCAGGTCGTCCTCGATCTCCTCGAGGACGAGAGCGTCGATGTACCGCTCCGCCTCCGCCCAGTCGGGCTCCTCGCCCGGCTCCAGCGCGACGAGCTCGACCAGGAGGCCCGCCTGCTCGGCCCGTGCGAACGTCGCAGCCGCGGCCTCGGGTAGGCGCTCCTCGAGCGAGGCCAGCGCGTGCTCGAGCTGGTGGTCGGGAAGCTCCTCGAGCTCGCCGTAGTCGCGCTCCGCGACGAGGTCGAGGTACGCCTGCCCCGACTCGTCGCGTTCCAGCCGCTCCTCCACGACCTCCCAGCTCGCGGGCGATCCGTCCTCGAGCGTCGTGAAGGCGTGTCCGAGCCTCGGAGCGTCAGGCCGGAAGCGCCTGAATGCTCCGACCTCCTCGCGCCCGTCAGGATGGCGGAGGCGGAGGCGATACCGGGCAAGCACGGCGGAGGCACGCTGCCCTCCGCCGTCGATCAGATCCACACGCTCGACCAGCCAGTCACGCCCGTCGAGCCGGACGAGCTCGCCGGGACCGATCGGGCCGGTGGACACGTACTCGCGTGTGCGCTCCTTGCCCGCCGGCGTTCTCGTGACGACCTCGTACGCGAACGCCACCCGTGGGAGCTTATGGCGTCCGGAGCCCGACCGGCCCGCGCGTTCGCGTCGGGACAGGACGAGCGATGAAATCTCCGCAAACTGCGGAAGTCCGTGTGCGCGCACCGCCTGAACGCAGGGCCGTCGGGTATCGCCTCGGGCAGGGAAAGGAGGTGAGACATGTCCCAGCTTCTCCCTGAGCGCCGTTCCGCGGCCGCTCCCGAGCGATGGGAGCCGATCCGCGAGCTCGAGCAGGTGACCGAGCGAATGCGTCAGATGCTCGATCAGACGTTCGGCGGCTTCGGGTCGTCGGCATGGTCGCCGCTCGTCGACGTCGAGGAGACCGACGACGCATACGTCGTCGAGGCGGAGGTCCCCGGCGTCAAGCGCGAGGACGTCAACATCGAGCTCATCGGCAACGAGCTCAGCGTCACGGGTGAGATCAAGGAGCGCGAGCGCAAGGGCACGCTCCGGCGCCGCTCACGCCGAACGGGGCGTTTCGACTACCGCGTCGGCCTTCCCGATCGAGTCGATCCCGACAAGATCGAGGCGAATCTCGCGGCGGGGATCTTGACGGTGCGCCTCCCGAAGTCGGAGCACGCGCAACGCCGAAAGATCGAGGTGACGTCGTAGAAGGGGGGCCGGCCCAGCCGGCCCCCTTGCCCTCGGCGCCACAAATCCCCATACTGGACGCGACCGGCGCACTATGCGCGGATTCGAGCCGAAGGAGGCGACGCATCGATGACTGAGCCGACCTGCACCTCCTTCGGCCGCCGCTAGCCCGAAGCTTTCACTCCGTACCTCCGCGGCGCCCGACGGGACGGTGCCCCGTCCGCGATCCGACTTCCCGGAGGTATGCGCTTGACCCTCGCTCTTCCCCGGCCTCGCCGGCTTACGTACGAGACCGAGCCGTCGCTGATGCGGCTCCACGTGATGGACACGTGGGTGAAGGACCCCGCCGTCCTCGTCGATCGCGACGGGCTACGGGCGACACTCCGCGCCGCGGCGAGGGCCGGCGCCGCGCGCGTCGTGGCGGAGGCGTTCCACGTCTTTCCGAACGGCGCCGTGACCGGCGTGCTGGTGCTGGCACAGTCGCACCTGAGCATCCACACGTGGCCCGAGCTCTCGCTGGCGAACGTCGACCTGCTCTCGTACGGCGCCGTCGACGGCGACAAGGTCCTGGCCGTCGTGCGCGACCGGCTCGGCGCGAGCCGGACGAACGTCGAGCTCGTGACCCGCGGAGGCGCATGACCGCGACGGCCGAGCACGAGGTCCTCAGCGAGGTCGCCGCGGCGGTCGGTCTCGCGGAAGGCGAGGACGGCGTCCGAGACGTCGTCCGCGCCGTCGGGCGGCTCGAGCCGGTCGCCGTTCGAAGGGTGAGTCGCGCGACGGAGCTGCCGGTGCCGATCGTGAGCGCGATCTGCAACGAGCTCCGGAGGCGCGGAGTCGTCAGCCCCGCCCGCCCCGTGCGTCTCACGCCGCAGGGGCGCAACCTCTTCGCGACGGGCGGAGTCGGGGTCGGCGTGGAGGCGGCGTGTCCAACGTGCGCGGAACGCGAGATCGTCGTGCCCGCGTCGCTCGCAGGCGTCGTGCGCAAGCTGACGGCGCTCGAGCGGAGCGCACCGCCGACCCGTCTGGAGCTCGACCAGTCGCATTGCACGGTCGAGACGAAGATCCGGCGCGTCCTCCTCATGCACGAGGAGCGTGCGCTCGACCGCAAGCAGGTTTTGCTCCTCGGCGACGACGATCTCACCTCGCTCGCGATCAGGATCGTCGCCGAGGAACTCGGCGCCGGAGCGTCGATTCGCCGGCTCGTCGTCGTCGACGTCGATACGGCGGTGGTCTCGTTCCTTCGGCGCGCGCTGCGCGGTGCCCCGTTCGACGTCGAATGCGTCGTGCACGATCTCCGCGACCCGTTGCCGGAGCGGCTGCGGGGGGAGACGGACACCGTCCTGACCGATCCGCCCTACACGACGCACGGCGCGGCGCTCTTCATCTCGCGTGCCGCACAGGCGACCGAGGGACGGTCGCGTGCCGACGTCTTCCTTGCCTTCGGCGGCAGGCATCCCGACACCACGCTCGCCCTCCAACGGGCGATCGCCGAGATGGGGCTCGTGGTACGACGGCTCGTCCGGAACTTCAACGAGTACCTCGGCGCAGGGGCGCTCGGAGGAACGAGCCACCTGTACCAGCTCGCCACCACGACGAGCCTGCGGCCGCTCTACCCCGGCCGCTACGACGGACCGCTGTACACCGGCGACCTGCGCAAGCCCGTGCGGGCGTTTCGCTGCAAGCGCTGCCGCCGGCCGCAGCGGGTCGGCCGCGGGCAGATGTGGCCGTCGGTGGAGGCGCTCACGGAAGGCGGCTGTCCACTCTGCGGCGGGAAGGCGTTCGTCCCGCTCCCCCGCTCACCGGCCCGGCGCTGAAGCCGCGCGCGTCGCCGACGCCTCGAGACGCTCGAGCGGCGACGGCTCACCTCGCACGCTCCGTCGCGCCGCGGCGACGTGCTCGGCTGCGATCACGGCGACCAGCACGCCGACGAGGAGCGCCTCCACCACGAGCGCGGGCGCGAAGGCTCCGACCGCGGCGACGGCCACGCAGGCGAGCGCGCCTCCGAGTCGCTTCCAGCTCACGCTCCCCGCCATGCGCAGGCGGAACAGGGCGTGCGCGAGCAGGTAGATCGCCGGGCCGGCGACCACGGCCGCCAGCTCCGCGCCGGGGAGCTCGTCCGTCGGGTGCACGATCACGAGCTCGTTCCCCACCGCGCTCACGATCACGCCGGCGACCATCACGACGTGGAGGTACGTGTAGCCGTCGCGCGCAAGGCGTGTTCGGTTCGGCGAGAGCTCGAGCCGGCGCTGCGCGATCCTCGCGACGTAGCTGAAGTACAGCCACCAAAGCGCGGCGGTGCCGAGGAACGCGAGTGCGAAGGCGGTGACCGCCGGCGCATCGAGATCGAGCCGTGACGTGGTCGCGCCCGTCACGACGATCGACTCACCGAGTGCGATGATCATGAACAGCTGAAAGCGCTCGGCGAAGTGCGCCGTCTCGACCTCCCACGCTGTCCCGGCCAGACGCGGCCGGCCGGGCACCCAGTACAAGACGAGCGGCGCGCCGTAGTCGAGCGCGAGCGCGGCGACCCACAACGCCGTCCTGGCCGACCCGCTCGCGATCGCGCCGGCGATCCAGAGCACGCCCGCCGCAGCCAGCCAGACGAGGACACGGGCATCGCGCGAACGCTCCGTCGACCCGCGTTCCGACGACACGAAGGTGAGAAACGCGTTCCGCCCCACCTGGATGGCGACGTACGAGCCCGCGAACAGGAGCGCGCGCTCACCGAACGCCTCCGGGATCGCGACCGCCAGCAGCAGGCTCGCCAGCATGGCCCCGATCAGCACGAGGCGGACGACGACCGAGTCGGGGTCCAGCGTGTTCGTAACCCACGTGGTGTAGTTCCACGCCCACCAGACGACGAGCAACGCGACGACCGCGTGCCCGAGGCCATCCCACGTCAGGTCGCGGAGGAGCAGGTGTGACACCTGCGTGATCGCGAACACGAACACGAGGTCGAAGAACAGCTCGAGGGTCGTCGCCCGCTGCTCTTGCCCGCCGTCCCGGCGACGCTGGAAGCGGCTCATCGCCGCGGAGCGTACTGACGCGAATCAGCGCGGGACCGGCGCGAGCGCTCGCGCGGCCTGAAGGAGCGTCGCCCGACCGGGAGCCTCGAGGCGTATCGCGATCCCGTCGCTTCGAAGCTCGGCCGACCATGGCCCGACCGCGCGGCCCGTCGTGATCTCCGTCCCAGGAGGAGTCGTCTCGAGGAAGCCCGACGGAGGCGGCGGGCCCCCGCCGTCGTCGAAGCCGAGCTGGTACGCGGCCGCGGGATCAACGGCCTGCAAAAGCATGACGTCGCCGTAGGAGAGCTCGACCAGGACGCCCTCGCCCGTGCGACCGTCGGTCCACTCGGCGCGGTAATGCCGAAGCTTGACCGCCTTGAGCTCGTGTCCGGCGAACGCCTGCCCGAGCCAGAGCGGCTGCCGGCCGAGCGCGCGGCTCGCCCCGTCGAGGGTGACGTCTTCGGCGCTACCCCCGGAGCCCGCTGTCGGACGCGGAGGCGACAGCTTCGGCGGCGCGAAGAACTGGGGGTCGCGCGGCAGCGACTCGATCGTGACGACGCGGTATTCGGGCGAGCGCATCGTGTGCTCGCCGGAGACCGTGAAGCGAAGTGGCTTGTACGTCTCGGCATCGACCGTCACCTCCTCGCGGGTCCCCTGCGGAAGGGTCAGCGCGATTCGCTTCGCGGTCCGGCCGTCGACCGTCGTCTCGCCGAGGACCTCAGCCGTTCCACCCGCGAGGGCGGGGCGGTACTGCGTGACGAACCCGAGCAGCGCCGGGTCGAGACTTGGCTCGAACCCGCCGCCCGTCGTATAGCTGCCGAGGTCGGAGTACGCGTGTCTCGGTGTCTCGACGCTCTCCGTGATCTGAACGCCGTCGACGAGCAGGCGCGTGTGCAGCTCCTTTTGCTCTCCGTCGTACCAGTACTCGGTGCGATGGATGCGCGGGCGCTCCTCCCCGCTCGCGATGTCGATCAGGACGTTGCCGGGCGAGGAGGTCTCCACGATTGCGTGGATCACGGGTCCTTGCCCGACTGCTGCGAGCGCCCGTGCGAGCGCGCTCGGGCCGCGGCTCTGCCATGGGGAGACGAGAGCGAGGACGAGAACTGCCGCCACTGCGGTCGGAAGTGCGAGGGCGAGCGGCGGCCGAAGCCGACGGCTTCGCCGTTGCGTCGTGCCCACTGCATCTGCGATCGCCAGCAGCTCGGGCCGATCGCCGAGAAACTCGACGAGCTCGGGGTCGGAAACGGCGGTCATGGCTCGACTCCCTCCTGCTCCAGCTCTTCTCGCAGGTGCTCGAGCGCCCGGGCCAGCCGCATCTTGCAGGCGGCCTCGCTCGCGCCGACCCGCGCGGCGACCTCGCGGAAGCTCCGTCCCTCGATCAGGCGCAGGACGACGACCGCGCGCTGCGACTCGGGCAGGCCGGCGATTGCGCGGCGGAGGGCGGCGGCGACCGCAATCCCGTACTCGGGCGGCGCCTCGGCGAGCACGAGCGGGGCCGGCCGCGCACGCCGCCGGGCCTCGTCGGCGAGCCGACGGCGCGCGACCGTGTAGAGCCAGGCGAGGACCGGGCTCGTTCCCGGGCGGAAGCGCCCGAGCGCATCGGCCGCGTCGGCGAAGACGCCAGCCGTGACGTCCTCGGCGTCGGCGTCGCTGGGCGAGCGGCGGCGGACGAACGAGTAGACCTGCCGGTAGTGGCGGCGGAACGCCTTCTCGGCGAGCTCCTCCATGCCCACTATCTCGCTCACGCGGACGGAAGGTAACGCTCGGGTCTCGGGAGCATGGGCCACGGCAGCGCAAAAGATGAGCCGGATGGCCCATGAGAAATCGGCTGTCACACCGATCGTGTCTGCTGTGGAGCAGGTTCTCGAGGAGGTCGCGGAGCTCCTTCCCTCGGAAGAGGAAGAGCGCGTCCTCCGCTGGCGGCTCGACCAGTTCCTCGGCCTCGGCTTCGACCTCATCTCGGGCGCGCTGATGGCGAACTCGCCCGCCGATCTCGGAATGGCGCGACGGCTCGTCGCGCTCGGCTGCCCGGTCGAGACCGCGGTTCGGATCCTGGTCTAACGCGCGCGCCGCGCGAGCTCGCGCTCGACCGCGGCAGGATCGAGCGAACGCGCGGCAAGCAGGACGTAGCTGTGGAACCAGAGGTCGGCGAGCTCGGCGATCAACCGTTCGTCGCTCTCGACGGCGCCGGCGAGCGCGGCCTCCACCCCCTCTTCGCCGAGCTTCCGTGCGCACGCGGTGACGCCCGCCTCGAGCAGCGACGCGACGTAGGAGCCGCCCGGCCGCTCCTTCGCGCGCTCCGCGACGCGCCGCCAAAGCCACGGCGCGAAGCACGACTCGGCGCCCGTGTGGCACGCCGGGCCGGCCGCACGCACGCGGAGCAGGATCGCGTCGCCGTCGCAGTCGTCGCGAAGCTCCTCGACCGCGAGCGTGTTCCCTGACGTCTCGCCCTTCCGCCACAGCCGGCCGCGCGAGCGGCTGAAGAAGTGCGCCTCGCCCGTCTTGCGCGTCAGCCGCAGGGCTTCGTCGTCCATCCAGGCGAGCATGAGCACCGCGCCCGTCTCGGCGTCCTGGACGACCGCGGGCAGCAGGTCAGGCTGCATCGCGAAGCGGGATCCCGAGGCCGCGGAGCTCGTCCCGCAGCGACGCGAGCCGGGCAGGGTCCTCGTGCACGATCGACGCCATCAGCGCCGCCTGGGCGACCGAGAGCGCGCGGGCGACGTGCTCCGCGGCGCCGGCCCCGCCCGAGGCGATCACAGGGACTGCGACCGCCGCGGCGACCTGGGCGGTCAGCGCCAGGTCGTAGCCAGCTCGTGTGCCGTCCGCGTCGATGGACGTGAGCAGGATCTCGCCGGCGCCGCGCCCCTCTCCCTCGCGCGCCCACTCGACCGCCCGCCGGCCGGTCGGCTGCGTGCCCGCGCGCGCGTAGACGTCGCCCCCGGCCGCGTCGATCGCGAGCACGACGGCCTGCGAGCCGAGCTTCGCAGCGAGCTCGCTCACGAGCTCGGGCCGCTCGAGAGCCGCCGTGTTGACTGCGACCTTGTCGGCGCCCGCCCGCAGGAGCGCCTCCGCGTCGGCGACGCTGCGTAGGCCTCCGCCCACCGTGAACGGGATCGACAGCCGGTCGGCGACGCGTCCGACCAGCTCGACGAGCAGCGGGCGCGACTCGGTCGTCGCCTTCACGTCGAGAAAGACGAGCTCGTCCGCGCCCGCCTCCGAGTACGCGGCCCCGAGCTCGACCGGGTCGCCGACATCGCGCAGGCCCTCGAAGCGGACGCCCTTCACCACGCGCCCGCGCGCGACGTCGAGACACGGGATCAGCCGCGGGAGAGGCATCGCTCCAGGAAGCGGGCGCCGGCGGCGCCGCTCTTCTCGGGATGGAACTGGACGCCGACGAAGCTCCCGCGCTCGGCGCGCGCGACGACGCCCTCCGAGAACGCGGTTGCGGCCGGCGTCTCGCACGCATACGAATGCGCGAAGTAGAGCGCGTCGCCTCCCGGTTCCACGACCGCCCAGCCGATCCGCGGGACGCGGCCCTCCCGCAGCCGCACGACGCGCCCCGGCAGCAGTCCGAGCCCGCGAACGCCGCCGTCCTCCTCGGTCTCCTCGAGCGCGAGCTGGAGCCCGAGACAGAGACCGAGGGTCGGCCGCTCCGACTCGAACCGCTCGCGGAGCACGTCGTCGAGCCCCCGCTCGCGCAGGCCGGCCATCGCGCTCGCGGCCGATCCCACGCCCGGGAGCACCGTCAGGTCGGCACCCGCCGGATCGTCGCAGAGCTCCGCGCCGAGCCGGCGGAACGCGACGGCGACCGAGCGGACGTTGCCGGCGCCGTAGTCGCAGATCGAGACTCGCGTCACAGCGCCCCCTTCGTCGAAGGCACGCCCGCGCCCTCGGGTCGGACGGCCGCGCGCAGCGCTCGGCCGACGGCCTTGAACGCAGCCTCGGCGACGTGGTGGTCGTCGCGGCCGGTCGCCTCGACGTGAACGGCGAGCCGTCCGGCCTGCGCGAGGCTCTGGAGCACGTGGCCGGCGAGCCCGGGATCGCGCTGGAGCGAGAGCTCGGCCCACGGCCTCCCGCCGAGGTCGACGGCGGCGGCCGCCCGCGCGTCGTCCATCGGCACGACCGCGTCACCGTAGCGCGCGATCCCGCGCCGGTCGCCGAGGGCGGCGTCGAGCGCCTCGCCGAGCGCGAGCGCCGCATCCTCCGCCGTGTGGTGCTCGCCGGTCTCGAGGTCGCCGACGCCCTCGAGCACGAGGTCGAGACCCGCGTGGAAGGCGAGCTGCTCGAGCAGGTGGTCGTACAGGCCGGCGCCGGTCGCCACGCGCACGCGACCGGCCCCGTCGAGCGCGATCCGCACGCCGATCCGCGTCTCGGCGGTCGCGCGCAGGCGGCGCACGCGACGACCGCCAGCAGGAGCCACGGGGGAGGGCCGGTCGAGCGCCCGCGCGAGCTGCTCGAGCAGCAGGTCGTCGTCCTCGCGGTCCCGGACGTTGAAGCGGATTCCGTCGTCGAAGACGCGGACGACGATCCCCGACCGCAGGAGCGCCGCTCCGATCGCCTCGGGCTCCTCGACCGGGACGAACAGGAAGTTGGCGTGCGAGGGAAGCGGTGTCAGGCCGATCGCCCGCAGGGCGCTCTCGACCCGCCCGCGCTCCTCGAGAACCGGGGCGACGTCCGGCGGGTCGGCGAGAGCGGCGAGGGCGAGGGCGGCGGAGAGGGTCGAGACCGGCAGAGGCGCCTGGCGGCGGTTCAGCTCCGCCGCGGTCTCGCGCTCGGCCAGCGTGTATCCGACCCGCGCGCCGGCAAGGCCGAACGCCTTCGAGAAGGTCCGGATCACGACGACGCCGTCCTCGATCAGGCTAGCCGCGGTCTGGCCCGCGTACTCGAAGTAGGCCTCGTCGACGGCGAGCGGACGGGCGGACGGCAGCTCGCCGAGCTCGCCAGACGGGTTGTTGGGCCGGCAGGCGAACGTCAGCGCCGGCCGCTCGTCGTCGACCTCCGCGCCCGCGAGCCCGGCCGCGACGCGGTAGAGCGGGTAGGTTGGCTCGTCGGCGATCGCGATCCGGTCGCCGAGGCCGGCGTACGCCCGGGCACAGAGGAGGATGAGATCGTCCGCGCCGGCGCCGAGCACGACGTTCTCGGGCTCGACGCCCGCGTAGTCCGCGATCGTCCGCACGAGTCGCGGGTAGCCGCCGTGTGCGTACGTGTTCACCTTGGCGAGTGCTCCGGCGATCGTGCCGGGCCGCGCCGACGGCCCCGGCCGCGGAGGGACGTTGCCGTCGAAGCGGACGATCTCGAACGGGTCGAGACCGGTCGCGCGCGCGAGCTGCTCGGTGGACGGCGCCCAGCTGTACGCGCGGAAGCCCGCCGCCAGCGCCCTCATCGCCGCACCGCGTCGGCATGCGCAGGCATCCCCTCGACAGCGGCGAGCGCCTCCACCACCGGGCGCAGCGCCGTGAGCCCGGCAGGCGTCAGCCGCTGCACCGTCACGGGCTTGAGGAACGTCTCGAGCCCGAGACCGCCGACGGAGCGCGCCCAGCCACCTGTAGGAAGCACGTGGTTGCCGCCGGTCGCGTAGTCGCCGGCGGGAACCGGCGAGGAGCGCCCGACGAATACGGAGCCGGCGTTGCGAACGCGCGGCGCGAGCGCCTCCGCGTCCTCGCCGAGCAGGACGAGGTGCTCGGGCGCGAGCCCTTCCACCTCGGCGAGCGCCGCCTCGGGATCTCCGTCGGCGGCGACGATGCGACACACGGCGTCGGGACCGTGCTCGGCCTGGGCGGCGAGCTCGAGCTCGGCCGCCTCGAGGTCGGCGCCGGCGCCGGCGAGCACGACCACCTCCGACGGCCCCGCGGGAAGGTCGATCGCGACGTCTCGGGAGACCAGCAGCTTCGCCTCGTTGACGTACGCATTCCCGGGCCCGACGACCTTCGCGACCTTCTGCACGTAGGCGAGCCACGCGATCGCAGGCGGGCCGCCGAGCGCCCACACCTCGCCGAGCCCGATCAGCTCGGCCGCGGCCGCGACGAGGCCCGCGCCCTGGGGCGGTGTCGCGACGACGATGCGCTCGACGCCCGCCGCTCGCGCCGGCACGGCGCACATCACGAGCGTCGACACGAGGCCTCGAGGCACGTAGATCCCGACGGAGTCGAGCGGCACCCAGCGGCGCTCCAGCTCGACGCCCGGCCGCACCTCGAGCCGCACGTCGGCGGGGCGCTGGCACTCGTGCCAGCGACGAACGGCGTCGGCGAGCGCCATCAGGGCGTCGGCCGGGACGTCTCCGGCAGGTTCGGCCCGGGTCGGCTCGGCGCCGTCGAGGCGCACCGCCCACTCCCGGGCTGCTTCCTCGCCGCGCGTGCGGACGTCGTCGACGATGGCGGCGACGTCCGTCATCCGAGCATGCGCTCGACGGGTACGAGGAGGATCGACGAGGCGCCCGCTTCCTCGAGACGGGGCAGGAGGCGCCAGACGTCGGCGGCGGGCACGAGCGCGTGCACGGCGACCATCCCGCTCTCGGCCAGGGGGATGACGGTGGGCGAGCGCGAGCCCGGAACGAGCTTGCAGATCTCCGTCAGCGCGCTTTCGGGCGCGTTCAGCATCAGGTAGCGCGCCCCCCGTGCGTCGACCACGCTCCGGAGAATCCCCGCCAGCCTCCGCACGGGACCGTCGACGCCGGGCCGGCCGATGAGAACCGCCTCGGACGCGAACAGGGAGCCGAGCGAGCGCAGGCCGTTCGTGCGCAGCGTGTTCCCGCTCGAGACGAGGTCGACGATCGCGTCGGCGAGACCGAGCCGGGGCGCGACCTCGACCGAGCCGGTCACCTCGACGAGCTCCACCTCGGCGGGGAGAAACTCGCGAGCGAGTCGTGGGTACACCGTTGCCACCCTGAGGCCCTGGAGGTCCGCCGGCGTGCGCGCTCGCGCCTCCTCGGGCACGGCAGCCTCGAGCGTGCAGGTCCCGAAGCCGAGCCGGAGCAGCTCCTCGACCTCGGCTCCGCGCTCGCGCACGAGGTCCGCGCCCGTGATACCGCAGTCGACGACGCCGTCCTGCACATACTCGGGCACGTCTGCGGCCCGGACGAGCAGGACGTCGACCGGCGCGTTGCGGCACGGAAAGGCGAGCGCGCGCTCACCCGGCTCCTCGGGCCCGAGGCCGGCGTCGGCGAGCAGCGCGACCGACGGCTCGCGCAGCCGTCCGCGGGCCGGGATCGCGATCGTCAGGCGGTCTGGGGCGCCCGCCGACGCCGATCCAGCGCCAGCCGGTAGCCGCCTTCGCCGTGGCGGAGCCACTGGGCCACGCGCGTGACCGTCGCGGTCGACGTGCGCGTCCGCTCCGCCACGTCGACGTACGTCAACCCTTCGTCGAGGAGCTTCGCGACCTGCCAGCGGTGCGCGAGTGTCTCCAGCTCCGACAGCGTGCAGAGGTCGCGGAAGAACCGCTCCGCCTCGTCGAGCGTCCGGAGGCGGACGATCGTCTCCAGCAGATCCCGGATTTCGGGCGTTCGCCAATCGTGTGGGAGGTCGCTCATCTGTGCCTGTCTTTCGTATCACACTAACATGTTAGTGTGTTAACACGGTTCGATGGCGGGCCACCCGACGGCCGGCAGCGGCATTGCTTTCAGGTCGTCCCCGCCGTCGACGTCCTCGGCGACGAAGCCGTTCGCCTTACTCAGGGAGCATTCGACCGGGTCTCGCTGCACGGCGGCGACCCCGCGTCACTCGCCGCACGCTTCGCGACGGAGGGAGCACGACTGATCCATCTGGTGGATCTGGACGGCGCCCGCTCGGGACGGATCCGTCCGGAGCTGGTCGAGCGTATCGTCGAGGCCGCGGCACCGGCCTCGATCCAAGCGTCAGGAGGGATCCGCTCGCCCGGCGACGCGGAGCGTCTCCTCGCGGCCGGCGCCGGACGGGTCGTCGTGGGCACCGCCGCCTTCGCCGAGCCCGACGCCCTCGCGCGGTACGCCGGGGAACTCGGAGAGCGGCTCTTGGTAGCCCTCGACGCGCGGCGAGGCCGGATCGCCGTCGCCGGCTGGCGACACGAGCCGGGGCTTTCGGTCGAGCAGGCGGCCGAGCGCTGCGCAGCGACCGGCGTCGCCCGGGTCCTCTGCACCGCGGTCGAGCGTGACGGCACGCTAGCCGGCCCGGATCTCGAGCTGCTCTCGCGCGTCCAGGCCCTCGCGAACGCACCGGTGCTCGCCGCCGGAGGAGTGGCGACGCTCGCGGACGTGGACGCGGTTGCTGGTGCCGGCTGCGAGGGCGTCGTGGTCGGGCGCGCGCTGCTCGACGGCTCGCTCCCGCTCGCCGGCCTCTGGGACCGCGCCGGCTAGAGCGTTTCGGTTGGCCTCCAGCGGGTCGGGCGGCGGTTAAATTGGTCGCGCGTCAGACAGCCGGGCGGGCCGTACTCACTCTCCACCGCCGCCCCAGCTCCAGCCGTCCGGTGCTGCGCCACCCCAGCCGGCCGGCGCCTCCAGGGAGGCGTCGACGGGCGTGTCCGCGTCCAGCTGGGCGGGGACTGCGCTGGAGTTGTCGCCCCAGCTCCAACCCTGCGGAAGACCGTCACCCCGTGACCAGCCGTCCGGCGCCACGAGCACCGCCTTCGTATTGTCGGCCGAGGCAGGACTGATCCGCAAGGACCACTTCCACCCGCCAGCAACCGCTGCCAGTGCGACAGCGAGTAGCACAACCCCGGACTTGTCCTTCATCGTTTCCCCCGTCGTCAGGCGACCAAGCCGCGTAGCTTAACCTAGTTGTCAGTAAGTTTGCAAGGGCAGATTTCGGGCGATTTCTATGTCTCACGTCGCGTTCCCTCCACCACACGCCGCGCGAGTTCGCGGAAGGCCGTCGCACCGCCCTCCACGTCGGCGACCATGACGGGCTGGCCGCGGTCCCCGGCGAGCGCGATCGCCGGGTCGAGCGGAATGGACGCGAGCCGCGGAACTCCTTCGCTCCAGAGTGAGCGCTCGGGAGCACCTTGCGGGAACACCTCGACCGGCAGTCCGCAGTGAGGACACAGGAGCGCGGTCATGTTCTCGACCGCGCCCAGGACGCGCACGTCGGCCGCCCGCAGCAGATCGAGCACCTTCTTGGCGTCGAGGTGAGCCACGTCCTGCGGCCCGACCACGATCAACGCGCCGGCGAGTGGCGTGAGGCGCAGCAGCTCCTGCTGGAGGTCCGCAGTTCCAGGCGGAAGATCGATGACGAGGAAGTCGAGCTCCCCCCACTCGACGTCGTGAAGGAGCTGACGAAGCGCGCCGTGCAGCATCAACGCGGGCATCGCCAGCGCCTGTGACTCCGAGAGCAGGAAGCCGACCGACATCAGCTTGATCCCGAACCGGTCGACCGGCTCGAGCGCGAGCGCCCCGCGATCCGGAGCGCGGGCGAGCATCCAGCGCCGTAAAGGGACGGAGCGCTTCAGGTTGACCATCAGCGGGATGTCGGGGCCGTACAGGTCGGCGTCCAGGAGACCGACCCGGAGCTTTCGCTCGGCGAGCGCAAGCGCGAGATTCAGGCTGATCGTCGACTTGCCGACGCCGCCCTTGCCGCTCGTCACCGCCACGACCGCCGTTTCGGTCCCCATGCCTCGCTCCACGAGGCGAGACGTTACGTCGTCGTCCAACGAAGCTAGCGGCGCCGCGCGTGCCGGCACGCCGGAGGATCCGCCCCGGCGCCGGGAAAGCGCTGCCAGTCGGGGATCGAGTCGCTCGCATCGTCGTCGGTCAGACGCACGAGGCCGGAGCCTCTCGCGGACATGACGTAGAGCTGGAGCGCTCCGCTGCGGTTCGAGGCGAACACGATCTCCGACCCGTCGGGCGACCACGCCGCGTTGCGGTCGTTGGCGGGATCGGCGGTGAGACGCGTCTGCGCGCCGCCGTCGGCCTCCATCACCCAGATGTCATTGCTTCCGCCACGGTCGCTCGTGAACGCGAGGCGGCGGCCGTTCGGCGACCACGCCGGATTGAGGTCGGCGGCAGGGTTGCCGGAGACCGCGTGCTGGTCGCTTCCGTACGCGTCCATGACGTAGACCTCGGCGTCGCCGTCGCGGCTCGACTCGAAGGCGATCCGGTCTCCGCGGGGCGACCACGACGGCACCGAGTCGACTCCCGGCGCGTCGGTCAGCCGCTCCACGTCGCCCCCGTCGGCGTCCATGACGTAGATCTCGAAGTCGCCGCTGGTGCGGTCGCTGTTCCATGCGATCCGCCGTCCGTCGGGAGACCAGGCGGGGTTGAAGTCGCTGGCCGCGTTGTCCGTGAGACGGTGGAGATTCGAGCCGTCCGCGTCGACGACGTAGAGCTCGAAGTTCCCGTCCCGGTTCGACATGAAGGCGAGCCGGCGGCCGTCTGGAGACCACGCCGGCCGGAGGTCGGCGGCCGGGCCAGCGACGAGCTGACGCCGTCCGCCGCCGCAGGCATCGACGGCTTCGATGTCGGCATTGCCGATCCGCGTCGCCGTGAACGCGACCAGCCCGTTGCCGCCGGGAACCGTCGCGGCGCCGTGGGCGGCAAAGACGCCCGCAACGAGGCAGGCCGTCAGCACGGGTCTCATCACGATCAGCGGCGGTTGTGGTTCACGACCTCGACGTTGTTCCCGTCCGGGTCGAGCACGAAGGCGCTGTAGTAGCCGGCGTGGTAGACCGGGCGCTCGCCGGGAGCGCCGTTGTCGCGATAGCCCGCCTGCATCGCAGCGCGGTGGAACGCGTCGACGGTCGCGTTCTCGACGGCGGGGAACGCCATGTGCACCTGCTCGGTGGGCGTCCCCGACACCACCGAGAAGGTGCCGCTCTCGCCCACGAACTGCGCGCGCTCGGGGGTGTCCCGCCGCAGGCGGAAGCCCGCGTGGGGCGCGACGGTCTCGTAGAACCGCTTCGACGCGGCGACGTCTGCGACGCGGATCCAGAGGTGGTCGATGCGGCCCCCCGTCCGCATCGAACCGTGATGCACGGCCTCGGCGCTGTTGCCGTCGGGGTCGAGAAGGAAGGCGCCGTAGTAGTCGCCGCCGTACTGCGGACGCGGGCCGGGCGCGCCGTCGTCCTCGTAGCCTGCTTCGGTGCCGGCGCGCCAGAACTCGTCCACGTGCGCGCGTGAAGGCGCGACGAAGCCGACGTGCAGGCGCCGCGTGACCGGCTTGTCGTCGCTCGCGCGGGCGAGCGAGAAGTCGTCCCACTCGGGGAAGTGCTCGTCGGCATGGGTCTTGAAGATCCCGAGCGTGCCGAGCACCGTCTCGTAGAAGCGCTCCGACGCCCCTCGATCGGAGACGCGGATCGTCACGTGGTCGAACACGCGCGCCGCTCAGCTGCCGTTGCGGAATCGGTCATTTGGCTCGACCGGTCGTTTCAGATGGACGTACGGGCCGCGGCTGCGCTTGCGCTGCCGCCGAGAGGGGTCGCGGGCTTGGGCCGCAGGCCCCGCCTGCTTCCGCGCACGTCCTGATGATCGGCGCCGCCAAGTCGGCGCCTCAGAGGTCGGCCGGCGGTGCGAAGCGGTAGGCGAACGGCCCGCGGCCGCGGCGATACGCCAGGTCGATCACGAGCGCCGCGAAGGCCTCGAGGCCGCGGGCCGCCGTAAGCGGTCCGGCGTCGACGGGCTCGAACCCGAGGTCGCGGACGAGCGAGGCCACGATCTCCTTCGCTTCGTCGTCGTCGCCGCAGATGAGCATGTTGGCACGACCGGGCGCCTCTGCGGCAAGCGCATACATCGGTTCGAACACGGTGTTGATCGCCTTGACGACGCGGGCGCCGGGCACCATCTCGGCCATCCGCTCGGCGCCCGAGATCCCGTCTGCGCCGCCGTAGTTCGTCGCGTCGATCAGGATCTTGCCGTCGAGCGGCCCGGCGACGGCCACGGCGTCGTCCATCACTGCGGACGGAACCGCCAGCAGCACGACCTCGGCGCTCGCGACCGCATCCGCCGGCTCCGCGGCGCTGCAGCCTGCCTCCGCCGCTGTCCGCTCGAGCTTGGCTGCGTCCCGGGCGAACGCGAGCGCAACATCGTGTCCTCTTTTCGTCCACAGGCCGCCGAGCGTGCCGCCTACCCGCCCGGCCCCGAGGACGGCGATCCTCATCTGCGCTCGGCTGCCACCGCGCCCGCCCGCTCGCGTTCTACCTCGGCGAGGAAGTCGAGCACGAGCCGGTTGAAGCGCTCGGGCTCCTCGAGCTGGATCATGTGCGCCACTCCCGGGAGCTCCACGAGACGGGCGCCGGCGACCGAGGCGGCGAGGTGGCGCCCCGCGGCCACGCCGCCCGGCTCGTCGACCGCGCCGACCAGCACGAGCGTCTGCACGCGCAGCTCTCCAAGCCGCTCCGCCGCGGGCGGGTCGAGCGGCTGCGGCTTTCCCTCGTTCTTCTCTGCCCGGTAGCTGGCGAGGATCCAGCCGTGCACCCGCGCGCGCAGGCCGGCGTCGACGCGGGTCGCGGGCTGGCCCCAGCCGTCGACCCAGACCTGCGTCTCGAGCTCAGCCAGCCGCTCCCAGTCCTTCGACTCCCACAGCCGCTCCATCTCGTCCCACGGCGGCGAGTCGGCGCCTTCCGGCAACTGGGGCCCGAGGCCGCCGACGCCGCTCGCGACGCTGACGAGGGCGTCGACGCGCTCAGGATGCTCGAGTGCGAGATCGAGCGCGATCATGCCGCCCCGCGACTGGCCGGCCACGTACGCGGAGGCCGCGCCCAGGTGGTCGAGCACACGGACGGCGTCGGCACGGTTGGAGAACTCCACGTCGTCGGTCTCGGTGCGGCCGAAGCCGCGTGTGTCGTACCGGATCACGCGGTAGCGCTCCTCGAAGCCGGGCACCTGGCCGTCCCACATGCGCAGGTCGCCCAGTCCCCCGTGGATCAAGAGCAGCGGATGGCCCTGGCCCTCGACCTCGTAGTAGAGCCTGCCGCCGTCGACGGGCACGAACCCTGATTCAGCCACAGCGCGATGCTATCCGGCCATAAGCTAGTCCGCGTGCTGGGGCTGCCGGACGCGATCCGCGCCTGCCTGTTCGACCTCGACGGCGTGCTCACGCAGACGGCGCGGGTCCACGCCGCCGCGTGGAAGCAGATGTTCGACGAGTACCTGCGCGAGCGGGCGGAGCGGACCGGCAGCGAGTTCGTGCCCTTCGATCGCGTGAAGGACTACGACCAGTACGTGGACGGGAAGCCGCGCTACGACGGGGTGCGGTCGTTCCTGGAGTCCCGCGGGATTCATCTGCCCGAGGGGAGCCCCGGGGACCCGCCCGGCGTGGAGACAATCATGGGCCTGGGCGATCGTAAGAACGAGCTCGTGCTGGATCTGATCCGGAAGCAGGGCGTCGAGACATACGAGAGCTCCGTCGGCTACGTGCGCGCGGCTCGCGACGCCGGGCTGCGGCGCGCCGTCGTCTCCTCGAGCGCGAACTGCCGCGAGGTTCTCGCCGCTGCGAAGATCGACGACCTGTTCGAGGCGGTCGTCGACGGGATCGTGGCGAGCCGCGAGAACCTGAAGGGGAAGCCGGCGCCCGACACCTTCCTCTTCGGCGCGCGGGCGCTGGGAGTGGACGCCTCCGAGGCGGCCGTGTTCGAGGACGCGCTCGCCGGCGTTGCCGCAGGTCGCGCGGGGCGCTTCGGCTATGTCGTCGGAGTCGACAGGACCGGTCAGGCGGACGCCCTCCGCGCGCAGGGGGCCGACGTGGTCGTTTCCGACCTGGCCGAGCTGCTCGAGCGCTGATGCTGACGCACCCAGCGTTCACCGTCGAGCCGTGGTCGGTCCGCGAGACGAAGCTCGACCTCGACGTCCTGGCGCAGACGGAGTCCGTGTTCGCCCTCGCGAACGGGCACATCGGGCTGCGCGCGAACCTCGACGAAGGGGAGCCGTTCGGTCTCCCCGGTACATACCTGAACTCGTACTACGAGCTGCGACCGCTTCCGTACGCCGAGGGCGGCTACGGCTACCCCGAGTCCGGCCAGACGCTCGTCAACGTCACCAACGGCAAGGTCATCCGCTTGCTCGTCGACGACGAGCCGTTCGACGTCCGCTACGGCAAGCTGCTCGCCCACGAGCGCGAGCTCGACTTCCGCGCCGGCGTCCTGCGCCGCCGGGTGGAATGGGTGTCGCCGGCCGGGGCGCGTGTGTGCGTGCGTTCGACCCGCCTTGTCTCGCTCGCGCAGCGGGCCGCGGTCGCGATCCTCTACGAAGTCGAGCCGCTCGACGCCGCGGTGCGTGTCGTCGTCCAGTCGGAGCTGGTGGCGAACGAGCCCGGAGGCCCGCGTGAGGAAGATCCTCGGGCTGCAGCCGTTCTCGAGTCGCCGCTGCAATCCGAGGATTTCTCGGACCGCGGCGCACGCGTCGCGCTCGTCCACTCGACGAAGGCGAGCAAGCTGCGCATGGCCGCAGGGATGGACCACATCGTCGAGGGCCCTCCCGGTACGGAGACGTCCGCCGAGAGCGCTCCGGACGTGGGTCGCGTGACGGTCGCCGCCGATCTTCCGGTCGATCAGGGGCTGCGGCTGGTGAAGTTCCTCGCCTACGGCTGGTCGAGCCAGCGCTCGCTGCCGTCGGTTCGCGATCATATGATCGCGGCGCTGGCCGAGGCGCGTCACACCGGCTGGGACGGCCTGCTCGCGGCGCAGCGCGAGTACCTCGACGACTTCTGGGATCGGGCCGATGTCGAGCTGGAGGGTGACACCGAGCTGCAGCAGGCGGTGCGCTTCGGGCTCTTCCACGCGTTGCAGGCCGGTGCGCGCGCGGAGCAGCGCGCAATCGGGGCGAAGGGCCTGACCGGTCCCGGCTACGACGGGCACACCTTCTGGGACTCCGAGCGCTTCGTCGTCTCGACGCTGACCTACACGGAGCCCAAGGCGAGTGCCGACGCCCTGCGCTGGCGGCACGCCACGCTCGACCTCGCCCGCGACCGGGCGCGGCAGCTCGGCCTCGAGGGGGCCGCCTTCCCCTGGCGGACGATCCGTGGGCAGGAGTGCTCGGGCTACTGGCCCGCGGGGACAGCGGCATTCCACGTCAGCGGCAGCATCGCCGACGCGGTCGACCGCTACCAGGCCGCGACGGACGACGAGGCCTTCGAGCACGAGATCGGTCTCGAGCTGCTCGTGGAGATCGCCAGGCTGTGGCGCTCGCTCGGCCATCACGACCCGCAAGGACGGTTTCGGATCGACGGCGTGACCGGCCCTGACGAGTACAGCGCGATCGCAGACAACAACGTCTACACGAACCTGCTCGCGCAGCGGAACCTCCGCGCCGCCGCCGACGCAGTCGCCCGCCACCCGCGCCACGCGGCCGAGCTCGGCGCCGACTTCGAGGAGGCGGCGACCTGGCGCGACGCGGCGCGCGACATGACGATTCCGTGGGACGACGCGCTCGGCGTCCACCCCCAGTCGGAGGGCTTCACCGAGCACCAGGTCTGGGACTTCGAGGGGACGAGACCGGATCAGTACCCGCTGCTCCTGCACTTCCCCTACTTCGACCTCTACCGCAAGCAGGTCGTCAAACAGGCCGACCTGGTGCTCGCGCTGCACGTGTGCGGCGACGCCTTTAGCGAGGAGGAGAAGGCCAGGGACTTCGCCTACTACGAGGCGCTCACGGTGCGCGACTCATCTCTCTCCGCTTGCACGCAGGCGGTCGTCGCGGCCGAGGTCGGCCATCTCGAGCTCGCGTACGACTACTTCGGCGAGGCGGCGCTCGTCGACCTCCGCGACCTCGCCCACAACACTCGAGACGGCCTTCACATCGCCTCGTTGGCCGGCGCCTGGATCGCCGCCGTCGCCGGCTTCGGCGGCATGCGCGACCACGGCGGGCGGCTCAGCTTCGCCCCGCGGCTGCCGACGCGGCTCGGGCGGCTCGCCTTCCGCGTGCTGTTCCGCGGGCGGCGCGTGAAGGTCGACGTCCACAAGCGGGAGGCGACCTACACACTGCTCGCCGGGGAGCCGCTCGAGGTCGACCACCACGGGAGCGCGATCACGCTTTCGACCGCGGCGCCCGTGACGGAGGCGATCCCGCCCGTCGTCGAGCGCCCGACGCCGAGGCAGCCCCCGGGACGCGAGCCGGTCCGCCGGGGCAAGGACGGCGAGTGGGCGGCATGACGGGCTGGGCCGACCTCAACCGGCACGACCCCGGGATCACCGTCCTCGCGCTCTTCGTCTGGCTGGCGATCGGCCTGTTACTGGGACGGCGGCTCGTCCGGGCTCACAGGCGCGGACCGCGCCCCGTGTAGAGCGTGTAGGCGAGCAGGCAGGCCGCCGCCCAGGAGGCGCCGACGCTCACTCCCGCGAGGACATCCGAGAGGTAGTGAACGCCGAGATAGAGCCGGCTGAACGCAACGAGCGCGACCAGCACGAACGCGAGCCCGGCGATGAGCGCCCGCAGCGGGACCGACAGCTGCCGCCGACACACGAGATATGCGAGCGTCCCGTACATCGCCGTCGAGGCCGCTGCGTGTCCGCTCGGGAACGAGTACGTCTCGAGGTGGACGAAGGCCAACTCGGGCCGCGGCCGGTGGAAGATCAGCTTCAGCACGGCGTTCACAGCCTCGACGCCGAAGAAGGCCACGCAGACGAGGAGGGCGTCGTAGGCCCGCCTCCGCCGCATCAGCACGACCGCGAGGACGGACACGAGCACGAGCAGCACGACGCCGTTGCCGGCAAGCGTCACTACCTCGAAGACGTCTCGAAGCCGAGCGGAGTTGTGCGCGTGAAGCCAGGTCGCGAGCCGGACGTCCCAGCGGACCAGCGGATCGCCCGTGAGGTAGTCCTCGGCGACGTTGGCGAACGCGAGCAGCGCGGCCACGAGGACGGCCGCGAGCGCGACCGGTGTCGCTCCGCCGCGCTCACGGAAACGCCGCACGAGAGCCGATCCGCCCACGGCCGCCGAGCGAACGCGCGCGGGACGCGAGGGCTGAGGGTCGAAGGGCGACGAGCGCGTCTGTGCGACCGTCACCCGGCCACGCTAGCAGCCGTCCGCCGCGGGGTCAGGCTCGTGTCGCGCGTCGAAGCGAGTCGGCCAGCGAGAGGGCCACCGCGACGGGCATCAGCCACCAGGCGTCGACCCCCGCGTGCGCAAGGAGCGCGGTCGCCGCGAGCGCGAAGGTGAGCTCGGCGGCCGCGCGCCGGTCGTCTCCGACGACGAAGTCCCACCAGAACGCCGCGAAGGCTCGCACGCGGCTCACGCCGCCGCCTCGAGCGTGCGCGGAGTGAGCCGCCGGCGGCGGAGGACGCGCACCGACGCGAAGGCGACTGCGGCGAGGAAGCCGAGCACGCCAAGCAGCGCGAGCTCGTCCCCAGGCCAGTCGACGCCGGCTCCCTCCGCTCCCCAGAAGCAGCCGAAGCTCGTCAGCAGCAGCCCGACAGCGAACTTGATCGCGTTCTCTGGGACGCGCGCCAGCGGAGCGTGCGCGAGCGCGCCGGCGCCCGCGACGACGACCAGCGCGGCGCCCGCCGCTGCGGCCGCGAGCCCGAGCCGCCCCTGCGTGCTCCCGAAGGTGACCACGATGAACGCAACCTCCAGCCCCTCGAGCAACACGCCCTTGAACGCGATCGTGAAGGCGTACCAGTCGAGCCCCGCTCGCTCCCGACGCGCGGCGGTCGCCGCCTGCTCGCGCTGCGCATAGAAGGCCTCCTCCTCGTCGTGCAGCGCCGCGTAACCGCTCGCGCGGAGGATCGCCTTGCGCAGCCACTGCAGCCCGAAGGCGAGCAGGAGGGCGCCGACGACGAGCCGGAGCAGATCGATCGGAACCCGGCTCAGCGCGGGCCCGAGGGCCGCCACGATCGCCGCAAGCACCACCGTCGCAGCCGCGACCCCGACGAGCGGGGAGCGCCAGCCGCGCACGAGGCCGACGGCGAGCACGATCGTCAGCGCCTCCACCATCTCGACCGCGCTGGCGAGGAAGGCGGCGAGGAAGAGGAACACCGCGTTCACGCCGCGTCACCGTATCCGGCGAGCCGGGGCCCACCGGCGAGTACGCTCTCGACGCCCGTGGCGGTTTCCAGCCAGCCCCTCTCGACGACGGAGCTCGAGCTCGTCGACGCGTACTGGCGCGCGGCCAACTACCTCTCGGTCGGCCAGGTGTACCTGCTCGAGAACCCGTTGTTGCGCGAGCCGCTGCGGCCCGAGCACGTGAAGCCGCGCCTGCTCGGCCACTTCGGCACGGTGCCTGGGCTGAACCTGATCTACGTCCACCTCAACCGCGCGATCCGCGAACGCGACCTCGACGTCATCTACGTGACCGGACCCGGCCACGGCGGCCCGGCGGTCGTCGCCAACGCCTGGCTCGAGGGCACGTACAGCGAGCTCTACCCGCACGTGGGCACGGACGAGGAGGGGCTGCGGCGACTGTTCCGCCAGTTCTCGTTCCCGGGAGGAATCCCGAGCCACGCCGCGCCGGAGACGCCCGGCTCGATCCACGAGGGCGGCGAGCTCGGCTACGCCCTCGCCCACGCCTTCGGCGCGGCGTTCGACAACCCCGACCTCGTCGTCGCGTGCGTCGTCGGCGACGGCGAGGCCGAGACGGGGCCGCTCGCGACGAGCTGGCACGGGAACAAGTTCCTGAACCCGGGGACGGACGGCGCCGTCCTCCCGGTGCTGCATCTCAACGGCTACAAGATCGCGAACCCGACCGTGCTCGCCCGGATCCCGGAGGAGGAGCTCGTCTCGCTGTTCGAGGGCTACGGCTGGCGCCCGCTGATCGTCGCCGGCGACGAGCCGAAGACGGTGCACCAGGCGTTCGCGGCGGCGCTGGACGAGGCGCTCGACGCGATCGGCGAGATCCAACGGTCGGCGCGTGTCGACGGCCCCGAGGAGCCCGAGCGCCCGCAGTGGCCGATGCTCGTCCTGCGCACGCCGAAGGGGTGGACGGGGCCGGCAGAGGTCGACGGGCTCCCCGTCGAGGGGACGTGGCGCTCGCACCAGGTGCCGATGACGGACGTGCGCGAGAACGCCGAGCACCTGCGCCTGCTGGAGGAGTGGCTGCGGAGCTACCGGCCCGACGAGCTCTTCGACGACGACGGCCGGCTCGTGCCCGAGCTCGCCGAGCTGCCGCCGCGCGGTAACCGCCGCATGAGCGCGAACCCGCACACGAACGGCGGGGAGCTCATGCGCGACCTCGCCCTGCCCGACTTCCGGCTGTACGCGGTCGACGTCCCGAAGCCCGGGACGGCGTTCGCCGAGGCCACGCGCATCCTGGGCGGCTTCCTGCGCGACGTGATTGCGGCCAACGAAGAGAACTTCCGTCTCTTCGGCCCGGATGAGACGGCCTCGAATCGCCTTGCGGACGTCTTCGCCGTCACCGAACGGACCTGGGAGGCCGAGCGCGAGCCGACGGACGAGGATCTCGGGCCCGACGGCCGTGTGATGGAGGTCCTCTCCGAGCACCTCTGCCAGGGGTGGCTCGAGGGCTACCTGCTGACGGGCAGACACGGGCTGTTCAACTGCTACGAGGCCTTCATCCACATCGTCGACTCGATGTTCAACCAGCACGCGAAGTGGCTGAAGGTCACGCGCGACATCCCGTGGCGGCGGCCGCTCGCGTCGCTCAACTACCTGCTCAGCTCGCACGTCTGGCGTCAGGACCACAACGGGTTCTCGCACCAGGACCCCGGCTTCATCGACCACGTCGTCAACAAGAAGGCCGAGGTCATCCGCGTCTACCTGCCTCCGGACGCGAACACGCTCCTGTCGGTCGCCGACCACTGTCTGCGCAGCCGCAACTACGTGAACGTGATCGTGGCGGGCAAGCAGCCGGCGCTGAACTACCTCTCGATGGACGACGCGATCGTCCATTGCACGCGCGGCGCCGGCATCTGGGAGTGGGCGTCCAGCGATGCCGACGGCGCGCCCGACGTCGTGCTTGGCTGCTGTGGCGACATCCCCACGCTCGAGACGCTCGCCGCCGCCGCGCTGCTGCGCGAGCACCTGCCCGACCTGAAGGTGCGGGTTGTCAACGTCGTCGACCTGATGCGGCTGCAGCCCCAGAGCGAGCATCCGCACGGTCTCTCTGACGAGGAGTTCGACGCGCTCTTCACGACCGACCGCCCGATCGTCTTCGCCTACCACGGCTATCCGTGGCTGATCCACCGGCTCACCTACCGCCGCACGAACCACGGCAACCTGCATGTGCGCGGCTACAAGGAGGAGGGCACGACGACGACGCCCTTCGACATGGTCATGCTCAACGACCTCGACCGCTTCCACCTTGTCACCGACGTGATCGACCGCGTTCCGGGGCTCGCGAGCTCCGCCGGCCGGCTTCGCCAGGAGATGTCCGACGCGCGCCTGCGCGCCCGCGCGTACACGCGCGAGCACGGCGAGGACGAGCCGGGCATCCGCGACTGGACCTGGCCGTACTGAACAGAGTTCTGGTCGTCAACGCCGGGTCGACGAGCCTGAAGCTGTCCCTCGTCGGCGCCGACGGCGAGGCGACGAAGGTCGAGTCGCTCGAGGCCGCACCGGCGGACGTGGCGGCCGTCGCGCACCGCGTCGTCCACGGCGGGGCGCGGTTCCGAGAGCCCGCGGTGATCGACGACGACGTCGAGCGTGAGCTGGGGACGGCGACCGAGCTCGCGCCGCTCCACAACGCGCCGGCCCTCGAGGCGATCCGGGAGGCTCGTGCGCTCCTCACCGAGGTCCCGCACGTCGCCGTCTTCGATAGCGCCTTCCACGCCACGATCCCCGAACGGGCCGCGACCTACGCTCTGCCCGAGCAGGTACGCGGCGGCTGGGGCATCCGCCGCTACGGGTTCCACGGCCTCTCGGTGCAGTGGGCGAGCGAGCAGGTTCCGGCCGAGCGGCTCGTCGTCTGCCACCTCGGCGGCGGCTGCTCGGTCACCGCCGTCCGGAACGGACGCTCGGTCGACACGACCATGGGCTTCACGCCGCTCGAGGGAGTGCCGATGGCGACGCGGCCGGGGTCCGTCGACCCCGGCGCCTTGCTCTATCTGCTCCGACACCATCTGACGCTCGACGAGCTCGACCGCCTGCTCGAGCACGAATCGGGCCTCGCCGGCCTCTCGGGCCTCACGGGGGACGTTGCCGAGCTCGAGCGCTCGACCGAACCCCGGGCGCGGCTCGCGCTCGCCGTCTTCGCCTACCGCGTCGCCGCCGCCGTGGGAGCGATGGCGACGGCGCTCGACGGGCTCGACGCGCTCGTCTTCACCGCCGGGGTCGGCGAGCACTCGTCCGCGGTGCGCGAAAGCGTCTGCACGCGCCTCGGCTTCCTTGGTGTCGAGCTGGACGCCGCGGCCAACGCGTCGGCGAGTCCGGGCAGCACGATCTCGGCTGCTGGATCGGCGGTCACCGTCGTGGTCGTGGAGGCGCGGGAGGACGTCGTCGCCGCGCGCGCAGCGCGTGAGCTCCTCCGGTTGTGAGCTAGGCGGGCGGTAACAGGAAGCCCGCGGCCGCGAGCGCCTTGCGTCCGTCCGGGCCGAGCACCCGCCGCACGAACGCCTCGGCGCTCTCCTTGTGCGCGCTATTCGCCACGACGGCGAGCTGGTACTCGATCGCCGGCTGCGAGCCCGTCGGAAGCTCGACGACGACGACCCTCGCGCCCGCCGCCGTGGCGTCGGTCGCGTACACGAAGCCGGCGTCCGCCTCCCCGAGCGAGACCTTGCCGAGAACGCCCTTGACGTCGTCCTCGTTCGAGACGACGTTGCGAAGCGCGCGCCGGAGATGCAGCTCGCCGAGGACCTCGCGCGTGTAGTCGCCGACCGGAACGCCGGCCGCGGCGACCACGAGCTTCGTCCCCGGCCGCGCAACGTCCTCGACGGTCTCGATCCCGGCGGCGTTGTCCTTGGGCACGATCGCGACGAGCCGGTTGGAGGCGAACGCGACGGGCCTCTCGACGAGTCCGTCGCGGTAGAGCTCCTGGGGGTACTTCGAGCTCGCGGCCGCGTACACGTCCGCCGGGGCGCCCTCGCGAATCCGGGTCGCGAGCTCGTCGGAGCCGGCGAAGTCGTAGCGGGCGCCCGGGTCGAGCGTGCGGAAGACCTCGGTCAGGGAGGCCGCGGCGTAGACCGTTACCTCGTCCTCCGCCCCACGTTCGTCCGCGCCGCCGCAGCTCGCAAGCGCGAGCGCGAGCCCGACCGCCACGACCTTGACAGCGGCGAGCGGCGCAGGAAGGATGCCTATGCAATGCCTAGGACGGATGCGGCGACTCTACATCTTTGCGCGCCGTGAACGGCGAGCAGCTCTACACCGCGAGCGAGGCGGCGCGGGCGCTCGGCATCAGCCTCGACACGCTTCGCCGGTGGGACCGTGCCGGCCGGATTCGCACGCGGCGCGACGCGGCGAATCGTCGGCTCGTCCCCGCCTCCGAGGTTCGGCGGCTGCAGGGACGCACGACGGACGAGCTCAGCGCGCGGAACCGCTTTCGCGGCGTTGTGCGCGGAGTGGAGGTCGACGGCTTCCTCGCCCGCGTCGAGATCGACGTCACAGCCCCGGCGCGCGTGGTCGCGATCATCACGCGGGAGGCCGCCGAGGAGCTCGACCTCAGGGCCGGCCAGGCCGCGACCGCAATCGTGAAGTCGACGTCCGTGATGGTGGAGCGGTGACCGGCCGCCGGCTGTTCACGGCGGCGCTCGTGGCCGCGACCGTGGTCGCGCTGCTCTTCCTGGCGCTCCCGCTCGTCGCCGTCTTCGTGCGGGTGCCACCGCGCGAGCTCCTCGCGCAGCTGGGCAGCGATGTCGCGATCGACGCTCTCGTCGTGACGGCGAAGACGAACGCGATCGCCCAGACGCTGATCCTCGCGGTCGGAACGCCGGCCGCATACTTCGTCGCGACGCGCCGCTTCCGCGGACGCGCCCTCGTCGTCACGCTCGTCGAGCTTCCGCTCGTGCTTCCCCCGGCGGTGGCCGGGATCGCACTGCTCGCAGCGTTCGGGCGCCTCGGGCTGCTTGGCGGCACGTTCGACGCGCTCGGCGTCTCCGTCAGCTTCACGCAAACCGCCGTCGTCCTCGCGGTCGCCTACGTCGCAAGCCCCTTCTACGTGCGGCAGGCGATCGCAGCCTTCGAGGCGCTCGATCACGTCCTGCTTGACGCCTCGCGCACGCTCGGCGCCGGGCCTGCCCGGACGTTCTTCCGGATCGCCCTCCCGCTCGCCGGCGAAGGGCTCGCGGCCGGCGCCGCCCTCTCCCTCGCGCGCGGGATCGGCGAGTTCGGCGCGACGATCATGTTCGCGGGGAGCCTCCAGGGCGTCACGCAGACGCTCTCGCTCGCGATCTACGCCCAGTTCGACCTCGACTTCGACGTCGCGCTCGCGCTCGGCGCGCTGCTCGTGATCGTCAGCGCCGCGATCCTCTTCGCCGCCAAACTGCTGCCCTCGTGGACGCGCTCGACCTCGACATCGCTCTTCCCCTTCGCTCGTTTCGGCTCGAGCTAGCGCTCGTCGTCGGGCGCGAGACCTTCGCCCTCGTCGGCCCCTCCGGCGCCGGCAAGACCAGCGTCCTGCGTGCGATCGCGGGACTCGTCCGCCCCGAGCGCGGGCGGATCGCGCTCGACGGGCGCGTTCTCTTCGACGCGGCGGCGGGTGTCGACCGGCCGCCGGAGGAACGGCGTGTCGGCTTCGTGTTCCAGGAGTACGCGCTCTTCCCACACATGACCGTCGAGCAGAACGTCGCGTACGCCGGCGGGACGCGCGCCGAGGAGGTGCTGGACCAGTTCGGGATCGCCCGGCTCGCGAACGCGCGACCCGGCGAGCTCTCCGGTGGTGAGCGCCAGCGTGTCGGCCTCGCCCGCGCGCTCGCGCGCGAGCCCGACGTGCTGCTCCTCGACGAGCCGCTGTCGGCCCTCGACGCCCACACCCGCGCACGCGTGCGCGTCGAGCTCCATGACGTCCTCGCCGGTCTCGACCTCCCCGTCCTGCTCGTGACTCACGACTTCGAGGACGCCGCCGTGCTCGCCGACCGCGTCGCCGTGCTCGTCGAAGGCCGGCTCTTCCAGGTCGGAACCCCCGGGGAGCTGATCGCGGCGCCGACCGACGCGTTCGTCGCGAGCTTCACGGGCGCCAACGTCTTCTCGGGCCGCGCGCTCCCCGGCCCCGACGGGCTTACGGAGGTCACGCTCGACGACGGAACGGTCGTCTACTCCGTCGACGAAGCGGACGGCCCGGTGGAGGTCGCCGTCTACCCCTGGGAGGTCTCGATCGCGCGCGAGGCCGTTCGCGACTCGGCGCTCAACCACGTTCGCGGCCCCATCGCGTCGCTCGTCCGGCTCGGGAACCGCGCCCGCATTCAGGTCGGCTCGCTGGTGGGCGAGGTGACCACGGCGTCCGTGGAGCGGCTCGAGCTCGAGGAAGGCGAGTCCGTCGTCGCGTCGTTCAAGGCGGCCGCGACGCGCCTCGTGGCGCGAAGCTAGCGTCCGGGCTGACGTGCTGGCGAATCGCTCCATGCCGTCCTCGACCGTGATTCCCGTGCTCGCTTACGACGACGTCGCTGCCGCCGTCGAGTGGCTGTGCGAGGCGTTCGGCTTCACGGAGCGCTGGCGTGCCGGCGATCACCGCGCCCAGCTCGCCGTAGGCGGCGGCGCCGTCGCCGTTACCGAGGGCCGATCGCCGCAGTCCGACGACGCGACGCACTCAGTGATGGTGCGGGTCGAGGACGCCGACGGCCACTACGAGCGCGCGAAGGAGCGCGGGGCACGGATACTCCAGCCTCCGACCGACCATCCCTACGGAGAGCGCCAGTACACGGCCGAGGACCTCGCCGGACACCGCTGGACGTTCTCGCAGTCGATCGCCGACGTCGCGCCCGAGGACTGGGGCGGCTCGTCCGGCCCGGCTATGTAGCTCGGCCTCCGATCGCCGTCGCCTCGCGCAGGGTCGGCGTCAGGCGGGCGGCGAGCGCGGGATCCGTGCGCTCGAGCTCGGCTGCGAGCGCCTCCGCGGCTGCCGCGAGCGCTCGGCGGAGCTCCGTCTCGTCGAGCGAGCGGACGAGAGTCTCCTCGAGCGGCGCCGTCAGCTCCGGCGGCAGCAGGTCCGCGCCCTTCGCGTACCTCGTCGTGTAGCCGAGCCGCAGGCAGGCAAGCGCGAGCGCGTGGTCGCGGACGGCGCTGATCGACCACTCCGCCTGCCACGGTTTGCCGCGCTCGAGGCACGCCCGTGCGTGCAGGACGAGGTTCCACGCGAAGCCGACGAGGTAGTCGCGCGTCGGCGGGGGCCCCGGAGTTACCTCCACGGTCTCCCCGAAGACGGTGCGCCAGTTGGGGCCTCGGGGGCCGAACTCGTTCGCCGGCGTGAACCCGATGTCCACCCCGAGACCCTCTGGAAGCAGGAACACGCGGTACACGATCGGCCCGAACGGGAGGTCCCAGTGGTGGAGCGCGCCGAACTCGCGGTAGAAGAGGTCGGTCCAGTGGTCGAGCGCCGGCGCGAGCTCGCCGCGGATCGCGAACGCGAGGTCGATGTCCGACCACTCGTCACCCCCGTCGGCGACGTACGAGCCCGTGATCGCCGCGGCGGCGACGGAGTCGTCACTCTCGGCCAGCTCGAGCAGGCGCGCGCGCACCCGATCGCGCTCCTCGACCGTGAACATCGCTCGACTCTAACGCCGGCGCCGCGGGCAGCACACGCGAGCGCCAACCGAAATACGCTGCATGGCCGAGTGATCGCGACGCCTGATCAGCGGTTGAGAGTCTTCGTGAGCTCGACGCTGGAGGAGCTCGCCGCCGAGCGCGCCGCCGCGAGGGAGGCGATCGAGAACCTCCGGCTCACGCCGGTCATGTTCGAGCTCGGCGCGCGGCCGCACCCGCCGCGCCAGCTGTACGCGGCATACCTCGCGCAGAGCGACGTGGTCGTGGGCATCTACGGCGAGCGCTATGGCTGGGTCGCGCCGGACAGGGACGTTTCCGGGCTCGAGGACGAGTACCGCCTTGCCGAGGCGAAGCCGCGGCTGCTCTACGTCAAGCACCCCGCACCCGCCCGCGACGAGCGCCTGGCGCGCATGCTCGACCGGATCGAGACGGAGGGAGCGGTCTCGTATCGGACATTTCGGGACGCAGACGAGCTGAAGCGGCAGCTCGCCGACGATCTCGCGCTGCTCCTCAGCGAGCGATTTCAGGGCGAGCGCGAGCGCCCGCTCGGGCGCGTGCGTGCGCGTCTGCCTGCCGGCGTAGACCGGTTCGTCGGGCGCGAGCGGGAGCTCGCGGCGCTCGAACGGCGGCTGACCGATCCTCATGCCCGGCTGGTCACCGTCACCGGCCCCGGGGGCGTAGGCAAGACGAGGCTCGCGCTCGAGGCGGCACGGCGGGCGCAATCTGCCTTCGGCGACGGCGCCCACTTCGTGCCGTTGAGCTCCGTCGTGGATCCGCAACTCGTCGACGCCGCGATCCAGGACAGCCTCGGGATCACGGGAGCGTCGGCGTCGGCGCCGGTCGACGCCGTCCTCGACGTGCTTCGCGACGCGAGCCTGCTGCTCGTGCTCGACAACTTCGAGCAGGTGCTCACCGCGGCGCCGGTCCTCACGCAGCTGCTCGAGGAGTGCGCCGGCGTGACCGCGCTCGTGACGAGCCGGACCGTGCTGAATCTGAAGGGCGAGCGCGACTTCCCGCTCGCTCCGCTGACGGTCGCCGGCAGCGCCGCCGAGGCGGGGTCGGACGCGGTCGACCTGTTCGTCGAGCGCGCACGCGCAGCAAATCCTTCGTTTGCGCCCAGTTCCGACGAGCGGGCGGCGATCGCCGCGATCTGCCGGCGCATCGATGGTCTTCCGCTCGCGATCGAGCTCGCGGCCGCGCAGGTGCGCGTGCTCCCGCCGGGCGCCATCCTCGACAGGCTCGAGCGCCGGCTGAGCCTCTCCGCGCGAGGCGGCGGAGGCTACCCCGATCGACAGCAGACGCTTCACGCCGCGATCGAATGGAGCTTCGATCTGCTCGAAGGATCCGAGCAGGCGCTCTTCGCGCGCGCAAGCGTGTTCACAGGAGGCTGGACGCTCGAGGCCCTCGAGGCAGTCTGCGCCAACGGTGACGACGTGCTCGAGCCGTTCGCCGCCCTGGTCGAGAAGAGCCTGACCACGCAGGATGCCGCGCACACGGAGCCCCGGTTCTCGATGCTGGACACGATCCGCGAGTACGCGGCAGAGAAGCTCGAGGAGCGCGGCGAGGACGCCTCGATCCAGGCCCGCCACGCGAGCTTCTACCTCGGCCTCGTCGCGGAGGTCGGCGCGCACCTGAACGCAGGCGAGCACGGCCGCGCGCTGGCAGCGCTCGACCGGGAAGAGGACAACGTGCGCGCGGCGCTCAACAGGCTGCTCGAAGCGGGCGAGCGCGATCGCGTCGCGGACGCCGGCTGGTCGCTCGTGCCGTACTGGTCGCTCCGCGAGCGCGTGCTCGAAGGCCGACGGTGGATGACGGACGTGCTCGCAGGCGGCGAGCTTTCGCCGGGCGCGCGTGCTCGAGCGCTTGCTGCGGCCGCCATGCTCGCCTTCTGGGGCTCCGACCATGCGACCGCCGTCTCGCTGGCGGGTGAGGCGCTGCCCCAGCTTCGCGCGCTGTGCGACGAGACAGCGATCCCGTTCGCTCAGATCCCGCTGGGCGTCGTCGAGACGATCCGGGGCGATCGTGACGCCGGACTGCAGCTGCTCGAGGACAGCCGCCGCCGTTCCGAGCGGCTGGGAAATGAGTGGGGAGTCGCCATGTCGATGCTCGCCCTCGTGTGGGCGTTGAACGCGTCCGAAGCCGAGGCTCCGCTCGAGCTCTTCGAGGAGGCGCTCGACCGGGCAAGCAAGCTCGGATACGAGGCCGAGACGCTTGCGCTCGGGGCGCTCGGACGCCGACGGTCCCTCCGCGGCGACCGCCGCGAGGCGAAGGAGCTGCTGGCGGACGCGCTCCGTCGCGTGCTCGGGCTCAACGCCAAGCTCGGCGTCGCCCTCTACCTCGACCTGATCGGCGATCTCGCGGCCGCCGAGGGCGCAGATGCGATCGCCGCGCGGCTCGCAGGCGCGGCGGATTCCGTCTCAGAGGCGGCTGGCGCACCGATTCCACCATTCGTCCGCGACCGGGAAGCGAGGCTCGAGGCACTGCGCGCTCGCCTCGGCGACTCAGGGTTCGCGGCAGAGTACGAGGCGGGCCGGACCCGCAGCATCGAGGACGCGAGTGCCGAGGCTCTGGACTGGGCCGCCGGCGGTGGGGAGCGGTCCGACTAGGCCTGCGTCGAGGGTGCGAATGTGCCCTCGGCCCAGCTCGACCACAGCGCGTATCCGACCAGGCCCCATACGGCGCCGTCGAAGGCGATGCCTCCGTCGCCCGCGTGGAGCTGCCAGAAGGCGACGAAGCCGACGAGGAGGAGGAAGCCTATCCAGTGGGGAAGCGCGGGCCGGCGCAAGATCGCCAGGGCGAGAACGAAGAACCCGACGATCGCGGGCAGGACCGTCACGAGGGAGACCGAGGCGTTCAGCGTGAACGCGTTCGCCGTGCTCGCGGCCTGGCCGACGAGGGCCACCACGAATCCGGCGGCCCCGAGCGCACCGTACGTCCCTGCCTGCCGCAGGTGGACGCCGACGAGGCCGGCGAGGGTGAGCAGCAACGCCAACGCACTGACTCCCTCCACGGCGTCGTCGGCGACGGAGTCGAGCCCGCTCGCCGCGGGATCGACGAGGAGGAGGATGTTCGCGACGACCATGACGCCACCGCCAATCGCGGCGAGGCCTCCGCCTGCTCCTCTTCCAGGCCGTCAATCAGCTCCTGTTCTGGGCGCTCGTCGGGGGCGCGCTCCTCCTCGGAACGACCGGGCCGCTGGAGGTGTTCGTGTCTCACGGCGCCGCGCAGGCGCTCCGGGTCGCGGGCTGGATCTCGCTCGCGGTCCTTGCTGCCTGCGCGCTCGTCCCGCGCAGATGGATCTACGTCCCCACCAACATGCTCGTCGCCTTCGGCTCGCTCTTCATTGTGATCCAGCTCGTGCGCATAGCCGCTCCCCCGGTCCATCCGGTCGCGATCGATCTGCCGTTCCGAGGCGAGTGGTACGTGTTCTCCGCGGGCCGGAGCGCGCTCATAAACGACCACTTCCCCACCGTCGGCCAGCGGCACGCGATCGACCTGTTCCAGGAGTTCCCGGACGGAAGCACTCACCACGGCGACAAGGAGAGGCTCTCTTCATATCCCTCGTTCGGAAGGACGCTCCTGGCCCCGGTCGACGGCCGTGTGGTCACCGCCGTCGACACGTTCCCCGACCTCACGCCGGGCAAGTCCGACAAGAAGCACGCCGAGGGCAACTACCTCGTCATCGACATGGGCGACGGGCGCTACGTGGCGATGGCGCACCTCAAGCAAGGAAGCGTCGAGGTCTCCGTCGGCGACAACGTGCAACGGGGCCAACCGGTGGCCGAGGTCGGGAACACCGGCAACACCGGCCTGCCGCACCTGCACATCCAGGTCTCGAACCTGCCCAAGCTCGCGTCTCCGCTTGCCGGGCTGCACACGTACCCGATCCTGTTCCGTGACGCGGTAGTCAGGCGCGGCGGAGGCGAGTACTCCTACGCCGAGGCAGACGTCCGCCGGAACGACCGAGTCCGACGCACCGGCCCGTAGCTGAGCGGTCGAAGGCCGCGGTCACGACTGTTCCGGAAAGCGCTTTCCTAGCTCGCCGTCCTTGCGGTCACGGCGTGCTCGAGCCCGTCGAGGATGCTCGCCCAACCAGTCTCGAAGCCGTCACGGAGGTCGGGCGTGGGGAATCCGCTCTGCACGATCGTCATCCGCGTCTTGCCGTTCTCCTCTTCGAAGGTGACGTGCATGCGCGTGTCGAGACTGGATCCATCCGGCATCGCCATCGTCGACGCGTACACGAGGCGTCGCGGGCGGTCGACCTCCTGGAACACGTTCGTCTCGCGAGCCGGCTCACTGCCGGGAGGTCCGAACGTGATGCTCCATCGGCCTCCGACGCGCAGATCGCACTCCGACTCGACGATCCAGTCCGGCGCATCCGCGTAGAGCTCCTGCTGGGCGCCCGGGTCGGTGTACGCGTCGAAGACGTCCTGCGGTGTGGCGTCGAAGAGGCGATCCAGCCTCAGGTCGTGATTCACGTTCCTCCCCCTCTCGTGTCCTCGAGGTAGCCCTCGAGCC
This sequence comes from Actinomycetota bacterium, assembly GCA_046725345.1. Lineage (GTDB taxonomy): Bacteria > Actinomycetota > Thermoleophilia > Gaiellales > Gaiellaceae > JBKOYJ01. The sequence goes on from JBKOYJ010000032.1 coordinate 48,689, forward strand.
TGTCGAGCCGGCGCTCCCACCGGCAGCGATACGTGGCGATCCACTGCGTCGCGTCCTCGAGGTGTTCGGGGCCGAGTCGGCACACGCGCCTTCGGCCGTCCTTCTCGGTGGTCACGAGGTGTGCGTCCTCGAGAACGCGGACGTGCTTCAGGACGCCCGGGAGCGACATGCCGGACGGCTGCGCGAGCTCGCCGACCGTCGCGGACCCGTGCGAGAGGCGCTCGAGGATCCCGCGGCGCGTCGGGTCGGAGATCGCCGAGAACGTCCGGTCGAGCGGCTGAAGCTTAACCATATAGTTAACTATAGCGGATGTTCAGCCGGAGAACTCGAGCGCCTCGGCGTGCTCGACCACCTCGTCCGGCGTGGGCGGAGAGATGAGGATCTCGACCATCTGCTCGGCCATCGGATCGTCCGTCGCGCGATAGCGGCGCACGGCCTCATCGATGTCGTACTCCGTGCGGCGGAGGTCGACGTCGGGCCCGAGCAGCGCCCAGTACGCACCCGCTCGCTCTTCGTACGGCATGCCGACGCTGCCGGGGTTGACCGAGCGGATCCCCGCGACTATCCGGTCGAAGCGGACGTGGGTGTGCGCGCTCACGAGCACCTTCTCGGGCACGCCGTCGAGGAGCGCGCGCATCCGCGGCTCGGCGGTCGCGTACGTGATCAGCTCCTCGTCGCTCCGTGGCGAGCCGTGGCAGAAGCGAACCGCCCCGAGCCCCGCGATCTCCACGACCGCCGACTCGACGAAGCCTGCGAGAAACGCGTGGGTCTCGGGCGAGTGCCGCTCGACCATCCACCGCGTCCGTGCACTCAGCTCCTCGCCCGAGCCCTCGTCGATCTGCTCCGCCGCCTCGGCAAGCGCGCGCTCGGCGTTGCCGCGGACGAACACGGCCGAGGCCCGGAGAGGCTCGACGAGGGCCCGCGTCTCCTCGGGGAGCGGCCCCCAGGTGAGGTCGCCGCCGAAGACGATGAGGTCGGGCTCGGCGGCGGCAACGTCGCGGCGCACGGCCTCGAGCGCGACAGCGTTGCCGTGCACGTCCGAGAGCACAGCGACTCGGGTCGGTTGCCCTGCATCCGTCATGGAAGCGAGCAAGCGTGGCAAATCCGCGGAACCCGGGCCAGGTTCGCGTTGTAGAGAAGGCGATGGCTAAGCCGGCCGTCGTCGCAGCGTTTGCGCTCGCCGCGCTCGCCTGGGGCGCGGGCGAGCGTCCGGCCGCCGTGCGGAGCGCGAGCCCGGCGGCGGCGGCAGCAACGCGCGAGCGCTCCACGGTGCTCGGTCTGCTGTCGGGCGGACGGCGGACGGCGTTGTCCTGGCTCGACGCGCGTACGCTCCGCCCCGTCGGGCAGAGAATCGAGGTCGGCGGCGGCGGGAGTCAGGCCTTCTCGCCGAACCGGCGGACCATCGCCGTCGCCAGCGCCGTCGTTACCGGCCCGTCGGCCGACCGCGGGCGGTCGCAGCTCTCCCTCGTCGACCTGCGGAGGATGCGCCGGACGGCCCGTCTCGAGCTCAGAGTGAGCGGCCTGGTGAGCGACATGCTCTGGCACGATCCCCGCCGCCTCGTCGTCCTGCTCGACGACCCGCCGCGCGCCGTGACAGTAACCACCCGTCCGCTACAGGCGATCTCCGTGAGGCGGTTGCCGGGGCGCGTCGTCGCGACCGACTCGAGGGTTGGAAGGCTCGTGCTCGTCCTCGCGCCGGCGCGAGGGCTCGGCCACTCGCGTCTGGCCGTCGTCGACTCCGACGGCCGCGCGCGGACCGTGGGTCTTCGCGAGATCGTCTCCGGGTGTGCGCCCGTCGCCCGTGCCGGGGACGCGCACGGCACGCGTCAGCGGATTCCGGGCCTCGCCGTCTCCCCGGACGGGGAGCGGGCCGTCGTCGTCCCCGCGGGCGGCCGGGTAGCCGACGTCGACCTCGATTCGCTCCGCGTCTCCTACCACGACCTCTCCGAGCGTGTCTCCTTCTTCAGGCGGCTCTCCGACTGGCTCGAGCCGGAAGCCCAGGCCAAGACCGCCGAGGGGCCCGACCGCTTCGCCCGGTGGGTCGGCCGCAACCAGGTGGCCGTCACGGGCATGAGCTACCTCCGTTCGCGCCGCGCGTCCCGTGCCGGTCTGCGCCTGATCGACACGGACGACTGGAGCGTCCGCACGCTCGCGGAGGAGGCGGCCGGGATGGTCGTAGTCCGCGACCTCGTCGTCGCCTACTCGTGGGCGTACGACCAGCGGAAGCGCGGAATCGGGCTCCGCGTCTACGGCCCGGACGGCGACGAGCGCTGCCACCTCTTCCGGGACCGGCCCCTCGACTGGATCGAGGCCGCGTTCCCGTACGCCTACGTTCCGGGCGCCGGCGGAGCGCGCTTCGACGTCGTCGATCTCCGCTCGGGACGGGTGGTAGCGCGAACGATGCCGGGGACTCCGGTCTCCATCGTCGAGCCCTAGGCCACGACCACATTGCGACAATCACGAGCATGAGCGTGAGCAGCACGGCTGGGGTGGGACGCTTCGGCGCGGTGCTGCGTGAGGAGGAACGCGTCACGCCGCTCGAGCTCTTCTTCGACCTCGTGTTCGTGCTGGCGATCACGCAGTGCACCGCGCTCATGGCGTCCACGCCGACCTGGGTCGGGCTCGCGAAGGGCGTGGCCGTCCTCTGCGTCCTGTGGTGGTCGTGGGTCGGCTACGCGTGGCTGACGAGCGTCGTCGACCCCGAGGAGGGGATCGTGCGGCTGGTGATCTTCGCCGCGATGGCGGGAGTGCTCGTGGCCGCTCTCTGCGTCCCGCAAGCGTTCGGCGGCGACGCGCTGCTGTTCGCTTGCGCGTATGCAATCGTGCGTTGGGCGCAGATCGCGCTGTTCGTGCTCGCGAGCCGCGACGACCCGGCGTTGCGCAGGTCCGTGTCGGGATTGGCCGGCGGGACCGCGGTCGGCGTGGGGCTCCTGATCGCGGCGGCATTCACCGACGGCCCGGCGCAGGGCGCGCTGTGGGCGCTGGCGATCCTGCTCGACCTGGGCGAGCCATACCTCTTCGGCGCAGAGGGCTGGAAGCTGGTGCCGGGCCACTTCGCGGAGCGGCACGGGCTGATCGTGATCATCGCGCTCGGCGAGTCGATCGTGGCCATCGGCGTCGGTGCGAAGGCGGGCGTCGACGCCGGCGTGGTGGCTGCGGCCGTGCTCGGGACCGTCGTCGCCGCGGCGCTCTGGTGGCTCTACTTCGACGTCGTCGCACTGTTCGCGCAGCGGCACCTCGCCGACGCGCCAGAGGGACGTCAGCGAAACGAAATGGCCCGCGACTCGTACTCGTACCTGCACTTCCCGATGGTCGCGGGAATCGTCCTGCTCGCGCTCGGCCTGAAGAAGACGCTCGGCGACGTCGGCGAGCCGCTGGAGCTCGTCCCGGCCGTCGCGCTGGTCGGCGGAGTGTCCCTCTACCTGCTCGCGCACGTGGCGTTCCGCCTCCGCAACATCCGCACGCTCAACAGGCAGCGGCTGATCTGTGCGGTCCTCCTGCTCGCGCTGCTCCCGCTCGCAGTCGAGCTGCCCTCGCTCGCGACGCTCGCGGTGGTGACGGTCGTCCTCGTCGCGCTGATCGCGTACGAGGCGCTGCGCTTCGCGGAGGCGCGCGACCGGATTCGCCACCACCTCGCCCAGGAGCCGGTTACTGACTAGGGACGGTTTCGAACAGAGGGCGATCGGCCCGACCGGTCATTTCAGACGGACGCGCGGGCCAAGCCCGCACGTCCTGATGGTCGGCGCCGCCGAGTCGGCGCCTTAGCGCCCGCTCGCGGCGTCGCCGCGCAGCGTCATGCACGTGCTCGTGGCACGAGCGATCAGCCGGCCTTGCTCGTCGAGCACGTCGCACTCGGCCATGCCCACCGTGCGGCCGCGCTCGACGACCCGGCCGTTCGCGACGAGCCGCCCCGTCCAGAACGGGCGCAGGAAGTTGATCTTCAGCTCGAGCGTCGTGAACGACTCTCCCGGCTCGAGGGTGGAGTAGTAGGCCGTGCCCATCGCGGCGTCGGCGAGGTCGCAGAGGATGCCGCCGTGGATCGTGCCCATCGGGTTCGCGTGCCGCTCCTCGGCGACGAGCTCCATGCGCGACTCGCCGCCCTCCATCCGGATGAGCTCGAATCCGATCAGGTCGGCGACCGGGGGCGGGATGTTCACGAGCTCGCGCGGATCTCCAGAGCCCGCGCGCATGACGCGGGCTCTCGACTCTACAGGCGGGGAGCCGCCTTCAGGCGTCGCGCGTGGCAGTTCGCCATGCTCCGAGCGCAAGCGGGACGACCGCCCAGGCTGCCACGACGCCCGCGGAGGCCGCGAGCGACATCGGCACCTGCGCGCCCTGGCCGAGGACGGCGGCCGGCTCGAGCCGTTGGATGGCCGCCCCGATCAGCCCCTCGCGAACGACCCCGAGCGATCCGATCTGGAGCAGGAGCGGCATCGCGACCAGGAGCCAGCCAAGGAGGACGCCGATCGAGGTTCCGCGGGAGCCGAGGAGCGACGACACCCCGAGCGCGAGCACGAAGCTCGACGTGGCGACAAGCGCGAGCCAACCGGCCGACCCGACGAGCAGCCGAGCACCGGGCCCGTCCAGCGGCCCGGCGAGGAGCGTCGACGCCGCGGCCGTGATCGCGAACGCCAGGCCGACCAGGGCCAGAAGGAATCCGAGGCCCGCGGGCACGCGGACGGCGAAGAGCGCCAGCCGCGAGCGGCCCGTTACCACCAGCTCGCGGAACACGCCGCTTCCGAGGTCGCCGGTTCCGACTGTGGAGCCGACCAGGATGCCGGCGACGAGAGTGAGCGAGCCCAGGAAGTTGACCGAGTCGGCGAAGTTCACGGCTCCGCCGGCGACGCCGTGCTCGGCCGGGTCGGTCGCATGGAGGACCGCCAGAACGACGTACGCCACGATCATCGGGACGATCGAGAGCACCACGGTCGCCGCGACCAGACCCCGGCGCTTGCGCAGCTTGAGCAGCTCGGCGTTCACGAGCCTCGGCGACAGCCGGCGGGTCCGCCGTGCGCCGGGAAGCGGGGTGGTGAGAGTTGCGGTGTTCATGCTGCTTCCTCCAATCGAGACGTGATGTCGAGGAACCGCTGCTCCAGCGAGACGCGGACCGGCTCGAAGCGGCGGATCGCGAGGCCGGCGACGACGAGCCGGCGGCCGATGTCGTCGGCGGCGGCTTGCGCGTCGACGTCCGAAGCGATGCCGATCTGGATCCCTCCCGGCTCGACTGCCGCCGAGGCCACGGCGCGGTGCTCGGAGAGAATCGCGAGCGCCCGCTCGTCGTCGCTCGTTCCGACCAGCACGGACTGCCCGCCGGCGCCCGCGAGCTCCGCGATCGAGCCCTGCACGACGACGCGCCCGCGGTCGACGATCGCCACCTGATCACACACCTTCTCCACCTCGTCCAGCAGGTGGGACGAGAGCAGCACGGTTCGGCCTTCGGCCACGAAGCCGCGGATCATGTAGCGGAACTCGCGGATCCCGGCGGGGTCGAGTCCGTTCGTCGGCTCGTCCAGGATCAGGAGCTCGGGGTCGGCGAGAAGGCTGCGCGCGACGCCCAGGCGCTGCCGCATCCCCAGGGAGTAGCGCTTCACGCGCTCGTCCGCGCGCTGGGAGAGCCCGGTCCGCTCGAGGGCGCCGTCGATGCGGCCGTGCGCCTCCGGCTCGCGGGCCGCCGCGATCACCTCGAGGTTCTCGCGGCCCGTCAGATGGCGGTGGAATCGCGGCTCCTCGATGATCGCACCGACGCGCGCGAGCGCCTCGACGCGCTGACTCGGTACGGGTCGTCCCAGCAGTCGCATCGTGCCGGCGGAAGCGCCCGTCAGCCCGAGGAGCATGCGGATGAGCGTCGTCTTGCCCGCGCCGTTGGGGCCCAGGTAGCCGAACGCGGAGCCGCGCGGCACGCGCAGGTCGACCCCGGCCACGGCGACTCGGTCGCCGAAGCGCTTGGTCAGCTGCGAGGTCTCCACGACGAACGAGCTCTCGCGCTCCGTTCGTGCCTGGATCTTCATTTCGTCCTCCCTTCGCTCTTGCTGTCTGACGCTGCGATTCGAGCGTAGGGCGCGGCATCCACCGTGCCATCGGGCCGGAGAGCGAACCTGCGCCGTGCTTTGGAAGCGGCTTTTCGCGGCGTGTCTCCGTGGCGGGACGGAGGCGACGTCGTCATCCGGGAGGAACGAAGCTCGTCCCGGGGAGCGAGGCGAGCGGGCCGTGGCAGGAGTACCTTCGAGGAGTGAAGACCGTCTGGCGACTCGCACGCCGGTACTGGCTCGACGCCCTCGTCCTCGTCGCGATCGGCGTCGGTCTCGTTGGGGTCGTGCTCGGCCAGGACCGAGCCGACGGTCCGCTCGGACCGCTCTGGTTCGACGTGCTCGCGGTCGTCGCCATCCTCTCGCCGCTGCTCGCACGTCGCCGGTTTCCGTTCGGCGCGCCGGTCGCCGTCGGGGTCGCGGTCGTCTTGGTCTCGTTCGTCGACGAGAGGCTGGCCGCGTACGCGTTCGTGCCCTTCCTCGCCGGCTGTGCCGCCGTTTTCCTCATGGGCTTGCTCCGCGACCGCGCGCAGGCCGTGGCCGGTCTCGCGCTCGCGATCGGCATCGAAGGGTTCGTCAGCTGGAGAGATCCGCGGGGGAACTTCGGCGCGTTCGTCGCGACCGGCCTCGTCTTCGCAATCCTGTGGACGATCGCCTTCGCCGTCGGCCGCAAGGCCGAGGAGGTGGACGAGGCGAAGGAGCGGGCTGCACGCGCCGAGCGGGAGCGCGAGGCACGGGCCGATGCCGCCGTCACGGAGGAGCGCGCGCGCATCGCACGGGAGCTACACGACGTGGTCGGCCACAGCGTCAGCGTCATGACCGTCCAGGCCTCAGCGGTGCGCAGACTGCTCCGGCCGGAGCAGGAGCGCGAGCGAGCCGCTCTCCTCGTCGTGGAGCAGACGGGGCGCGAAGCGCTCGCCGAGATGCGTCGGATGGTCGGGGTGCTCAGGAGGCCCGAGGAAGCGCCGACGCTTGCGCCGCAGCCCACCCTCGCGCGCGTCGACAGGCTCGTCGAGCAGGCTCGCGAGGCCGGGTTACCGGTCGAGCTGCAGGTCGAGGGGGATCCGGTTCAGCTTCCCGCCGGCCTCGATCTCACCGCGTACCGGCTCGTCCAGGAGGGCCTCACCAACGCGCTCAAGCACGCGCACGCACGGAAGGCGCAGGTCTTCGTGCGGTACGGCGACGGCCACATCGAGGTGGCGGTGAGCGACGACGGCGACGGCACCGACACGGGCGACGGGAGTGGGCACGGTCTCGTCGGCATGCGCGAGCGCGTCTCGGTCTTCGGCGGCGAGCTCGAGGCTGGCCCGCGGCCGGAGGGCGGCTACCGACTGCGGGCGAGGCTCCCGCTCGTGTCCACATGAGCCTCTCGGTCCTGATCGTCGACGACCAGGCGCTCGTCCGCGCGGGCTTCCGCATGATCCTCGAGGCCGAGGACGACATCGAGGTCGTCGGCGAGGCGGCGAACGGCCAGGACGCGGTCGCAGAAGCGGTGCGCCTGCGGCCCGACGTCGTCCTGATGGACGTCCGCATGCCCGACGTGGACGGGATCGAGGCGACCCGCAGGCTCCTCGGCCAAGACCGGGCCGGCACGAAGGTCGTGATGCTGACGACCTTCGACATGGACGAGTACGTGTACGACGCGCTCCGGGCCGGAGCGAGCGGCTTCCTGCTGAAGGACGTCCCGCCCGAGCAGCTCGTCGACGGCATCCGCGCCGTCGCGGGCGGTGACGCGCTGCTCGCCCCTTCCGTGACCCGCCGGGTGATCGAGGAGTTCGTCCGTCGGCCTCCCGCCTCCGTGCGCACGCTGCCTCCCCAGCTCGCCGAGCTCACCCCTCGCGAGCTCGAGGTGCTCATGCTTCTCGCGCGCGGCCTCTCGAACGCCGAGATCGCGACCGAGCTCTATCTCAGCGAGACGACCGTGAAGACACATGTCGCGCACGTCCTCATGAAGCTCGCGCTTCGCGACCGCGTCCAGGCCGTCGTCCTGGCGTACGAGTCCGGCCTCGTCGAGCCCGGCCCGGCCTAGCTCCCTGCGGCGTCATCGCTGCTGACGCCGCGTTGCTTCCTATCGGATCGCGCGTTCCCGGATCTGCTCGACGTCGATGCTCGCGACCTGAGCCCCGAGCGGTCCGGCCGTATACACGGCGGTCACGTCGAGGCTGTGACTGCTCTCGATCACGAGGAAGCCTTCGGCTCCGTGAATGAACGGGCCGAAACGACTGGCTATCTGACTGCAGTCGATGCGGAACGTCGCGTCGGGTTCGAGCTCGTCCTCGACGAATTTGGAAATCGATTGCGGACCCAGCGCAATCTTCTCCCGCAATCGAACGCGTTCTCGATTGGGGTTGTGGATGTTGACGGCGGTCGAGTACGTGCCGGGCAGCACCGACGTCGTGGTCTGGGACGTCCCCGGAATATTCGCGGTGCAGAGAAACTTCGCCGCGTACTGAAAGCGAAACGCTTCCTCTTTGGCGCCTTGGCTACTCGCTTCTGGCGGCATCTCCCCTCCTTGTCGACGAACATGCACGACGACGGGCGGGCCGTGGCTCCAGCCAGGGTGGACTCTACGACGCTTTGCTGAAGGTTGTGGTGCCGTCTAGAGCGAGACCGCGACCTGCTCCAGCAGGTCCAGCGCGTCCTGCATGCCGGCCTCCATCCCGGAGTCGACGATCGCGTCGCGGATCTCCTTGCTCGGGGCCTCCACGAGAATCGTCAGCGTCGTGCGGCCGTCCGCCTCGGTGAAGGTCGCGGTGTTGAGCGTGCCCAGTTCGGGGCCGTCGGGTTGAGGCATCCCCTCGTAGACCTCCGTCGAGACGATTCGCTCGTTCGGGACGATCTCGCGATACTCGCCGTGGAAGGCGACTTCGACCCCGCCATCCGTCACCCCCACGTAGCGCCACACGCCGCCGACCCGCAGGTCGATCTCGGCGACCGTCACCTCGCCGCGGTTCGCGCCCCACCAGCGCTTGACCAGCTCGGGCGTCGTCCACGCCCTGTACACGAGGTGCTTCGGGGCGTCGAACTCGCGCGTGATCAGGATCTGCTCGTCCGTCGGGAGCGTCACCTTCGCCGTCCCGCTACTCGTCACCGCCATCCTCTCCTTTCTCGCTTCGCTTGAGCTCGTCGAGCACGACGTCCAGCTGGTCGAATCGCTCGGACCACGAGCGCTCATAGCTCTTCACCCAGTCGTGAATGGGCTTGAGCGCGGGGCCGTTGAGCCGGTACAACCGCCGCCGTCCGTCCTCTCGCACGTCAACCGCTCCCACCTCTCGGAGCACCCGCAGATGCTTGGACACCTGCGGCTGAGCCAGCCCGAGCACGCGCACGAGGTCGTTCACGGGCCGCTCGCCATCCACGAGGACGTCCAGGATCTGGCGCCGCCGCGGCTCGGCCACCGCGTTGAACGCATCTGCCGTGGTTGCTGCTCGCGCCATCGCGCTCCATTATATTCCCATATCGGAATGTATGCTGCTAGGCGACCGATGAGTCTTGGGGCTTCGAGCCGTCTCTATGGGAAACCGCAAGCGAGAAAGGGCTGAATGCATGACTGAGCAGAACGGAGAGAATCGGCGCGCGGCTCGCGAACGGCTCGCGACCGGCGCCCTCGCGCGCTGGACGCGCGCCAACGCGGCGCACCCTTGGTGGGTGGTCGCGGCCTGGGTCGCGATCGTCGCGGTCCTGATCGCGCTCGTCGCGACGGTCGGGGGCAGCCTTCGGGACGAGTTCGAGATTCCGGGCTCGGACACGCAGAAGGCGACCGACCTGATCGAAGCCGAATTCGCCGAGGAGCAAGGCGGCGTGCTGAACGTCGTCTTCGCCGCACCCGAGGGCCAGCGGCTCGACACGCCCGCGCGCAAGGCCGCGATCCAGAAGGCCGTCGCACGGCTGCGGTCGAAGGAGTTCGACCCCAAGGCCGGCGTGGCCGGGATCGAGAGCGTTGGCAACCCCTTCAGCAAGGACACGTTCTCGGACGACGGGCGGATTGCCTACGCTGAGGCCCAGTTCGACCAGACGATCGAGCCTGCGGATCGCGACGCCGTCGTCGCGGTCGAGGATGCCGTCCGCCAGACCGTCGAGCCGGCCGGCGTCACTGTCGAGTACAACGGCGACGCCGAGTTCCCACCGCCCGAGCAGGGGACGTCGGAGGCGCTGGGCCTGCTGGCGGCGATCCTCGTCCTGCTGGTCGTCTTCCGCACGTTCGTGGCGATGCTGATTCCGATCGCGCTCGCGATCACGGCGTTGGCGACGGCGTTCCTGCTGCTCTTCATCCTCGCGGGCCTGACCGACATCAACACGATCACCCCGATCCTGGTCTCGATGATCGGCCTGGGCGTCGGCATCGACTACTCGCTCTTCATCGTCACCCGCTTCCGGCAACTCCTGCACGACGGGCTAACGCCGCGCGACGCGGCCGCCCAGGCCGGCGCCACCGCCGGTCGCGCGGTCCTGTTCGCGGGCCTGACGGTCGCGATCTCCGTCACCGGCCTGGCATTCATCGGCCTCGACTTCGTGACCAAGCTCGGCATCGGCAGCGCGCTCGGCGTGCTCACGACCGTGCTGATCGCCAACTCGCTGCTGCTGGCGGTGCTGTCACTGCTGGGTCACAAGATCGACCGGCTGAAGGTGCCGTTCCTCCGTCGCGTAGACGACTCCGAGGCAAGTCGCGAGCGCACGCTCGTCGCGCGCTGGGGGCGGTTCGTAACCGCCCACGCACGAGTCGTGTTCCCTGCCGTGGTGGGGCTGATCCTGGCGCTCGCCTCGACGTCGACGCTCGTTCGGCTCGGCGCCGCCGACCAGGGCACGCAGCCCAAGGAACAGACCGCGCGGCGCGCCTACGACCTCCTGGCCGCGGGATTCGGGCCCGGCTTCAACGGCCCGATCCCGATCGTCGTCGACGTGAACGGCGACCGGCAGGCGCCGCAGAGGATCTACGACCGCGTGAAGGGCCTTCCTGGCGTGGCCTCCGTCGCGAAGCCACAGCTCAACGACGAGAAGACCGTCGGGATCGTGTTCGTGACGCCCGACACCCGTCCGCAGGACGAGAAGACCGACGAGCTCGTCGACCGCCTGCGAGGCGACGTCGTCCCGGCGGCGACGGCCGGGGGCGATGCGGTCGGTTACGTGTCGGGGCAGACGGCGGCCTTCAAGGACATCGCCGACAGGATCATGAATCGGATGCCGTTGTTCCTGCTCTACATCCTCGGCGTCACGTTCCTCGTGCTCGCGATGGCGTTCCGCTCGATCGTGATCTCCACGAAGGCGGCGATCACGACGATTCTGTCCGCCTTCGTCGGGTTCGGCGTGCTCACGCTCGTCGTCCAGGAGGGCCACCTGCTCGGGCTCACAGGGCTCGACCAGACCGGCCCGATCGAGACCTTCGTGCCGCCGATCGCGTTCGCGATCCTGTTCGGGCTCTCGACGGACTACGAGGTCTTCCTGATGAGCCGCATCCGTGAGGAGCACGTCAACGGCCTGCGGACACGAGAGGCGGTCGACCACGGGATCGCGGCGATCGGCCGGGTGGTGGTCGCGGCGGCGCTGATCATGGGCACCGTCTTCGCGGCCTTCGTCCTGAGCGCCGACCGCATTCCGAAGGAGTTCGGCCTCCTGCTCGCGATCGCGATCCTCAGCGACGCCCTGATCGTGCGCATGACGCTCGTCCCGGCGTTCCTCTCGCTCATGGGCGAGCGGTCGTGGTACATCCCTCGCTGGCTGGACCGCGGGCTCCCGGACATCACGATCGAGCCGCCGCGCGGTGAGGCGGGGCGCGCTGTCGACGCGCCACCCGCCCTGACGCCGACCGGTCGCTGATCCGGGGAAGGAAACGAAGCGCCCGGCCGCCAGGCCGGGCGCTTCGGTCTCAGCCTGCGGTCACGGTCGCCAGCGCCGCCCGCGCTCCGGCTGCCCGCACGGCGGCCGACAGGGTGGCGATGTCGTAGGCGCCGTAGTGGCGTCGGCCGTTTACGAAGAAGGTCGGCGTGCCGGAGACGCCGCTCAGGTCGGCGCTGTCGACGTCGTCGGCCACGCGGGCGGCGCCGGCATGTTCGCGCAGATCGGTCGTGAAGCGGTCGACGTCGAGGCCGAGCTCCTCCGCGTACCCGATCAGGTCGCTCGGGCGGAGCGCGTCCTGATGGGCGAGCAGGAGATCGTGCATCTCCCAGAACGCGTCCTGGCCGGCCGCGGCCTCGGCGGCTTCCGCGGCGAGCTGGGCGCGCGGGTGGACGTCGTTCAGCGGCAAATGCCGCCAGACGTAGCGGACATCGGTGAAACCGCGAAGGAGCTCTCGGACGACCGGCTCCGCCCGCCCGCAGTAGGGGCATTCGAAGTCGCCGTACTCGACAACTGTGATCGGCGCATCGACGGGTCCGCGAATGTGGTCGCGCACGGGATCGACGTCGATGTAGAGGTCGACGAGCGGCTGGGCGTAACCGAGCAGGGCGCGGATCCGCAGCCGCCGAGGCAACAGCGCAGTGGCGCGGAACAGCAGCCAGGTGATGAGCGCCGCTACGAGCGCCGCGCTGAGAATGCCGAGCTTCGCCTCCTCGAGCTGGCGCCCGTCGAAGGCGAGTGTCGCGACGAGGAGCGAGACGGTGAAGCCGACTCCGGCAATCGTGCCGCCGCCCGCGACGGCCGCCCACCCGACCGGCGGTCGCAGCCGTCCGCGGGTTAGCCGCGTCAGCAGCCAGGAGACGCCGACGATGCCGACCGGCTTGCCGACGACGTAGCCGAGCAGGATCCCGAGCGTGATCGGCGAGGTAAAGGCTCGCGTCAGGAAGCCGCCGTCGACCGCGATCCCCGCATTCGCGAGCGCGAACAGGGGCACGACGACGTAGCTCGTCCAGGGGTGAAACACCTGCTGGAGCCGCTCGTTGACGGACGTTGCCGACCTGAGCTCGACTCCGGCCGCGCGGGCCAGCTCGGCCGTGGGCTGCTCGCGGAACTCGCGGAACCGCTCCGTCGCACGCTCGAGATTGGAGCGAGGCGGCGGGAACGCGTAGGCCAGGACGCCCATCGCGAGCCCGATGACGACCGGCTCGACTCCCGACTTCAGCAGTCCCAGCCACGCGGCCGAACCGAGTACCACGCAGACGAGACCGCCGCGGGCTCGCAGGCTTCGCGCGACGAGGACGGCGGCGAAGCAGGCGACGGCCGCAAGCAGCGGCACGACGCGAAGAGACTCCGTGTAGACGGTCGCGATGACGACGAGCGCGAGGATGTCGTCCACGACGACGACGGTGAGCATGAACGCCCGCAGTCGGTCGGGAAAGCGCGGCCCGACGAGCGCGAGCAGGCCGAGGGCGAAGGCGGTGTCGGTCGACATCGCGATCCCCCAGCCGTGGGCCGACCCGCGGCCGGCGTTGCAGGCGAGAAAGATCGCCACGGCCACGGCCATGCCGCCGATCCCGGCGAGCAGCGGTAGCCCGAACCGCCGCCGTTCCCGCAGCTCGCCGAGGTCGAACTCGCGACGTGCTTCGAGGCCGACGACGAAGAAGAAGAACGTCATCAGCCCGCTGTTCACCCAGTGGCGGAGATCGAGCGCGACCCCGGCGTCGCCGACGTGGATCGACAGGGTCGTCTGCCAGACCGACTCGTAGGAGGAGGCGTCGACGTTCACCCAGACAAGCGCCGCGACGGCCGCGGCGAGCAAGACGGCCGCGCCGCCCGTCTCCGTGCGCAGGAACTCCCTCAGCGGCGTCTCGAGGTTCCGCGCCCACGCAGTCCGGCCGGTGAACGGAGCCCCGCGAGCGTTCGAATCGCTGCTACTGCTCGTAGCGCTCATACGCTCACGACCGGCGGGCTAGCGCTTCGCCGGCAGCGAGCGCGCGAACGCGGCGCCGCGCTCTACCCAGGCCGCGAGCGCTTCCGGCGTTCCGAGGTGCTCGCTGTCCACCCGAAGCCAGCCCTGCATCTGCCGGCCGCGCATCTCCATGGGGCGGGCATCCGAGGAGGCGACAAGAGCATCCGACTCGGCCGGATCGACGCGAACCAGGAGGCCGCCCTGCCCGCTCGCCGCCACGGCCATGTTGCCGCCGATCAGAAATGCGAGCCCACCGAACATCTTCGTCTCGGTGAGACCCGGCTCGTCGGCGATCAGGTCGCGGATGCGGCGGGCGAGGTCCTCGTCGTAGGCCATGCGCGAATGATCGCCCTCGCCGTCAGCTCGTCAAGGCTCGAGGGAAGCGGTGCACACTCGGCCTCTTGAACTCGAACCTGCCCCCACGGCGCGCTTCACCCACGACCTCCGCGTAGCGGGCGAGCCGCTGTCCTTGATAGTGCGCGAGCGCGAGGGAGAGCTCGTCGGGGCCGGTGACCGTGTGCTCGCTGGTGAACGAGGCGCCGTACGGGTTGCCGCCCGCGTCGAACACCTCCTCGACCGTATAGCCGAGCGGGAGAATCAACATGCCCCAGTGGTAGAGGGTGTTGTTGAGGGCGAGAATCGTCGATTCCTGGCCGCCATGGGTCGTCTGCGAGGAAGTGAAGGCGGTCGCGACCTTGTCCGCGAGCTTCCCGTCCTGCCACAAGCGCCCGGCCTGGTCGATGAACTGCTTCAGCTGGGCGGCAACGTTGCCGAATCGGGTCGGGCTGCCGAAGGCGACGCCGTCGGCCCATTCGAGGTCGTCGAGGGTCGCCACGGGAGCCTCGGCCACCTGCGAGCGGTGCCGGCCCCAGTACTGGTTCTGAGAGATCAGCAGCTCGGAGGCCAGCTCCTCGACGTGCCGTAACCGGACCTCCGCCCCTCCCTCTTCGGCGCCTTCTGCCACAGCCCCCGCGAGCCCGTGCACGTTGCCGGTGGCGCTGTAGTAGATGACCGCAACGCGTGCTTCCATCGGCTCTCCCTTCGCGCCCGTCACCGCGCAACCGCGGGGCGTGACATGTGCACCATAGTCGGTGTGTTTCCAGGCGACGCGCACCGCGAACCGGCCAGTTCCTGGATGCGATGAGTCCGTGACGAACCCCCGCCCGGCCACGACGGTCGACGCGGAAGCGATGGTCGCCTTCGCTCGCGATCTCGTTGGCATCCCGACCGAGAATCCGCCGGCGACCGAGTACGCCGCCTGCGTCGAGCGGATATGTCTGGAGCTCGAGACGCTCGGGCTCGAATACGAGCTCGTCGCGACGGGGACGTCGGCCGCGCCTCGCCAGTCGGTGCTCGCCGTCGGGGGCGAGCGGCCGCCACGGCTGTACCTCCACGGCCATTACGACGTCGTCCCGGCGTTCTCGCCGCTCCAGTTCGAGGCGGAGGTCCGCGACGGACGTCTCGTCGGACGGGGAGCCTCCGACATGAAAGGCGGGCTCGCGGCGATCGTCCATGCCGCCGCGGCGGCGGTCGAAGGCGGCGCCCGTGTCGGCGTGGTGCTCGTCCCCGACGAGGAGACAGGCGGACGGCTCGGCGCGGAACGACTCGCCGAGCTCGGCAAGCTCGAGAGCGGCGTCGCCGGCGCGATCCTCGCCGAACCGACGTGGGGCACGATCTGGCATGCGTGCCGCGGCGCGTTCACCCTGAAGCTGACGACGCGGGGGCGAGCGGCGCACGTCGGCCTGCACTACGAGGGTCTCAACGCCTTCGAAATGGCCGTTGCGACAGTCGAGACGCTACGTCCGCTGCAGGAGGGGCTGAAGCAGAGGCTGAGCGGTCTTCCGTTCGCCAGCGACGATATCCGCGCGCGCGAATCGATCATGGTCGTCGGGGGCGTCGCCGAGGGGGGCACGACCTTCAACATCGTTCCCGATCGCTTCACCTTCACGCTCGACCGGCGGCCGAACGCGGACGAGGACTACGCGGAGGCGAAGCGCGAGCTTCTCGATGCGCTCGCCTTCGCGGCGAGCCGGGACGGGGTCGAGCTCGAATGGGAGGTGCTCCAGGATGCGCGCAGCGCGTCGACGCCGCCGGACGGGCCGCTCGTGCGGACGCTCCGCGAGGCAGTCGAGACGGCGACTGGGCGCGCACCGACGCTGACCTGCTGCCCGGGCGTACTCGAGACGCGCGTGTACGACGCGCTCGGCATCCCCGCCGTCGCCTTCGGGCCGGGCCTGATCGAGCGCATGCACGCGCCGGACGAAGACGTGCCGCTTACCAACCTGGCCGCGGCCGCCGCGGCGTACACCGCCGTCGCGCTTGCAGTAGCGCGCTGACTTCGGCTCGGGTCGTCGTCCGCGGGCGCGCGCGACAGCGGCTAGCCTAAGACCCCCGAGATCCCGATGGATGCCGTTGCTGAGGCGAACGCTCGCCTGCGCGAGCTCGGCTACGAGGAGACGGACGCACGCGTCGAGACGACACGCGCGGGTGATCGCCTGCGCGTGACCGGAGCGCTCGTCAACGACACCGGGGCCGAGGCCGACGAGATGCCGGCGATCCTGCGCATGCTTCCGTCCAAGGCCGAGCTGCTCGCGTACCGCTTCCTACTCGGCCTGCCGCCGTGGACGGCGTCCCTCGATGCGCTCCCCACACGCTGCGCCTGGTGCGGCAGCTTCACCACCGACGGCAGACACTGGTTCCGCACCAACCTGCCGGCGCCGCCGCCGACCGCGCCGGTCTCGGGAGGGATCTGTCCGAGCTGCTTCGGCGCGCTCGCCCCGGCGACCCCGTATCCAACGCGCCGCCCTGACGCCGCGTAGGCGCGGAGCCGTCCACGACGGGAAGCCGCGCTCGACCCGACGCTGACGCTACGTCGTCGACAGCAGTCTCGTCTTGCTTGGCGGCGGCTGCTTCGTCAGCTTCGCTGCATCACCTGAGCTGATCCGCGGCGGGGCCGCGTTGTCGCGCGACGACGAGGACGTGACGTCAATCGTCCGTTTACTCCAGAGCCGAAATGGTGATTGACAAATCAGTCAGTGCCGCGGGCGAGATCCGCCCGCACTCGCGATCGGGAGGGAAGCGCGTGTACATCGGCGGCGGTCTGCTTGCGGCGATCATCATCATTCTGCTTCTTATCTGGCTTCTCTAACGCTGGCCGCACCGTGCAAGGAGCAGCGTGGGACGTCAGCTGAGCGCTCATCGAACCGGGACGCGCGGGGCCGGCCGGCGCGCGCTGTTGGCGTCGAAGATGGTCTGGTTCGGCAGGTACGCCGTTCACGCCCGCACGCGAGACCAGCGCGCTCGTGCGTCGACGAACGCCGATAGGAGGCGTTCGGCAACGTGAAGGCCCCCGTCACGCGAGACCTCGAGGCCGAACACTTCCGCAAGGCGCTCGAAGAGATTCTCGCTATGGCGCGGCGTGGCTTGGCGGACCAAAGTTCCGCGCTTTGTCTTCAGTGGATCGAGGGACGGGCACAGACAGCGCTTGGATCGGTGAAGGCAAGTCCCGCCGAACCAGGCCCGTCATAGGCCGCGTACGAACGTCAGCGGCGCACGCCGCTTCATCGGTGGTCCGCTGGATCGGTCGTGTAATTGAGGCCGACTATCCGGGAGGAACGATCGCGGTCGGCCGGCCGCGCGCTCGTCGGCGACCGAGGTCAGCGCCCCCTCGGCGTTGCAGCCGCAGACGCGGTGTGGCCACCGTGTGGTCGGATGGCGGCGTCCACGGCCTACTCCCTGTCGGGGTACGGAACATCGGGCGCAAGCTTCGAAAAGCAAGATGGACAGATTCCGTGGCTCAGCCCCGTCTCACGCTCTCGGGCGTGGAGCAGGAAGTCAGATGACTCCGGGCGGAACCACGATCGACGGTCAGTCGAGACGTTGCCACACCAGGCGCAAGAGACCGGCGGAGCAGGCGAACGCCGGCTGCCTTCCCCAAGCTCGATTCTGCGGTGCGGCAAGACCGCGCCTCCTGCGGCTCACTCGGAGACTCCATCGTTCCGCAGCGAACCTAGAAAGACAAGGGGCCGAGCCCGCAACTACCCGTTTGGACGGTTGAGGGCGGTGCAGCCCGCAGGCTTAATGAGTTGGCCGGGGGCGAAGGGAGGACGTTACGGCGGTTCTCTACGACTCGTCCCCGGCACTGCGTACGGTCAGGCGCCGTTCGCGTCCATCCCTCGCACCGCCTCTGTCAGCGAAACGGGGGCAACGGCTTCCAGTGTGGGGGACACTGGAAGCCGTGCATCCGCCCCCCGCCTCGCAGAGCCGCGTGGAGGCTGCGCTGCGGCACACAGCCGAAGTTCCACGCTCGCGGATGGGCCGACGTTAGCGCGTTCGGGGTTCAGGTTCAACGGCGGCAGGCACTCAACGTGCCAACGCTCGGCCTCTGCGTTTCGCCGTCGTTCGCCGCCCCTCGTCAGGGTCGTACTCGACGTGACGCGCGCCGTCGGGGACGCGGTCGAGTCGTGCACAGTCGCGCAGCGGAGCGACTGCCTCCATCGGGCCGACCGGTCCATCCGTGCGGAGGTCGATTTCGTCTCGCGCGTCCGGTCAGCCGATCGCTCCGAAGAATTCAGTCGTGCTCGCTGCGACGTCGACCGCGCGCGGCAGCGCCTGGGCAACCGCTGCCGGTTCCCAGTCAGAGCGCTGCAGCGCCGCGAGCAGTACCCCGAGCAGCGCGTCTCCGGCGCCGGTGGTATCGACGACGCGTGCGGACGACCCGGCGGCGGCAGCGGCTACCTGGCCGCGCAGGAGCGCGCCGTCCGGCCCGAGCGTCACGAGTGCAAGTCGGCACCCGAGCCGTGTCACGGCCTCGGCCGCGCGCGCCGGGTCGCGTTCGCCGGTCAGGAGCCGCGCCTCGCCGACGTTCAGCTTCACGAGCAGCGCGCCCTGGCACATGTCCTGCGCGAGCGCAACCGCCTGGTCGGCGTCGCGCCACCGGTGCACGCGGAAATTCCAGTCGAAGACGACGTGCGCGCCGCGGGCGAGCGCGAGCTCGCGCGCCCTCAGCGTCGTCGCCCGCTCGGTGTCGCCGACCATCGTGTTCGATCCGACGACGACTCCGGCCGCCGCCGCCACCGCCGCCTCGAGCATGGGCCCGAGCGAGCCCATCGCAGCGCGGATGCCGTCTCCATAGATGAGGAACTCGGGCACGGCGTCGCGGTCGAGGACCGCGAACGCGACCGCGGTCTCCTCTCCCGGCAGCAGTTTCCAGAAGCGCAGGTCGACGCCCTCGTTCGCCAGTCGCCGTTCCAGCCAGCGCCCCATGCGTCGTCGCCGGCGCCACCGGCGAGCGCGACGGCCGCGCCTTCCCGCGCCACCTGAACCGCGACGTTCGTCGGCGCGCCGCCGATGTGTGGGACGAACGCGTCCGCCTCCTCGAAGCTCACGACCGGCCGCTCGCAGATGAGGTCGACCAGCGACTCGCCGATGCACAGCACCGGAGCGGGCGGACCCCCGCGTTCACGGGGGCCGCCCGCCTCCGATCCTGTGCTCACCGCTATGGCCTGTAGAGGTACTTCTTGATCTTCGGGCTGTTCACGTTCGCCCGCGTCACGATCGCCGAGCCGGTGCCGTAGTGCTTCTTGATCCCGGCCTTGTGCCCCGTCACGTACTTGTACGCCAGCTGGACGGCCATCTGGCCGATGCCGTACGGGTACTGCGCGATGAGGGCGTCGATCGTTCCCGCCTTCAGCGCCTGCACCTGCGGCGGGCCCGCGTCGAACTCGACCAGCTTGACCTTGCCCGACTTGCCGGCTGCCTTGACCGCCTGGGTCACGCCGTTCCCCGAGACGACGTTCATGGCGAACATGCCCTTGAGGTTCGGGTGGGCCGACAGGAGCGCCGTCGTCTGGTTCGACGCTTTCGTCTGGTCGTCGTTGCAGTACTGAACGCCCCAGTAACGGATCTTCGGGTACTTCTTCAGCTGCTTGGCGAAGCCGTCGCGGCGCTGGTCGGTCGTGCTGATGCCCGGGTTCACGCTGATCGCGGCGACCTCGCCCGACTTGCCGATCGCCCGCGCGAGCGCGTCCGCGGCGGCCCTGCCGCCGGCGGGGTTGTTGGTCGAGACGTTCGTGAACGCGATCGGCCTCGTGATGAAGGTGTCCACCGTGGCCACGGGAATTCCGGCCTTGATCGCACGCTGGATCGGCGCTATGAGCGCTGTCTTGTCCGTGGGTGCGATCAGGATCGCATCCGGCTTGCGCGCGATCGCGCCGTTCAGGAATGGGATCTGCGTGTTCGGCGAGAATGCCGCGGGTGAACCGGTGAATACGACCTTCACGTTGCCGAGCTTCTTCGCCGCCGCCTGCGCGCCCTTCTTCATCGTCAGGTAGAAGGCGTCGGACGTGATGCCGGCGACCAGGTAGAACGTATAGGTCTTCTGCTGCGCCTGCGGTGCTCTCGGCGACGTGCCGCTGCCGAGCGCGGCTGTCGAGGCGAGCGCTACGGCGAGGAAGGTGAACGCGCTGAGCACCGCGATCATGCGGCGTGACATCCTTGAAACTCCTCTCCGTCGAGTGGACGAGGACGTGCTCTGGGTCGTGCGGAACACAGTGAGCTCGGTCGCACCTCCTTTGGTTGGTCAGGCATTCGCCCGCCGGCGGCGAAGCTGGTCGAAGTAGACGGCCAGGATGATCGCTGCGCCGACGACGACGAGCTGCCAGAACGGTTGGACCTCTTCGATCACGAGGCCGTTTTGGAGAACGGTTGGGATGAACGCGCCGACGGCGCTGCCGAGGACGGTGCCGACGCCGCCGAACAGGCTCGTGCCGCCGATGACGACGGCGCCGATCGCACTGAGGTTGTCCGTCTGGTGCGAGACGGACGTCGTGTTCGTGAAGATCGCGAGGTCGAGGACGGCCGCGACGCCCGCGAGGAACCCGGCGAGGCCGTAGACCTTGATGATGTGGCGGTCGACCGCGATGCCCGTACGCCGAGCACCTTCGACGTTGGAGCCGATCGCCGCCGTGTAGCGGCCGAAGCGGGTGTGGTGCAGGACGAGGTGCGCGATCACGAGGAAGAAGAGCGCGACGTAGATCGGTGCGTACAGGCCGAGGATCTTGCCGTTCCCGAAGTGGCCCGACAGGGACGGCGGGATCGGAGCCGGTAGATAGGAGCCGCCCGAGATCAGGTCCCCGAAGCCGAACGTCATCCCGAACGTGCCGAGGGTGACGATGAACGGCGGCAGGTTCAGCTTCGTGATGAGCGTGCCGTTGAGAAGCCCCCACCCCGTCCCCGCCAGGATGCAGACGGCGATCCCCGCCGGGATCGCGACGTCGGAGTGCGGGTACTGGCCGTTGATCGTCTGCTGGCTCGTTCCCGAGAGGTGGAGCATGACCTCGCCTCCGAGGACGGCGCTGAAGAACAGGATGCCGCCGATCGAGAGGTCGATCCCCGCGGTGACGATGACGAACGTCTCGCCGATCGCGAGCAGGATCACCTCGGACGTGTTGAGCGCGATCTGCCCGAGGTTCGACCGGGTCAGGAACGTCCCGGAGGGCGTCGAGAGCCAGAAATAGCCGATCAGCGCGATCAAGAAGAAGAAGAGCCACGACCGTCCGAGCGCGTCGAGCGCCCGGTCGCGCGCCGTGCGCTCGCCGACCTCCGGCAAGACTTCGGACTCGACCCTCTCGGTCTCGGCCTGCGACGTCATGTCTCGACACCGCCGGACGCGGGCGGGAGGCACCGGATGACGTCGACCCCGCCCGTCAGCTCGCCAGCGCCCGCTGCGTGGGGCACGAGCGCCGTCTCGCCGCGCATGAGCGGCACCGCCCCGCCGGTCTCGGTCTCGAGCTCGCCGTCGCCGTCGAGGACGACGAGGATCGCGAACGCCGGCTCGAGTGACACCGCGGGCGAGGGCTGGAGGCGCTCCGCCCTGAAGAAGCTGCTCGCCACCAGGGGGACAAGCGTCCGCGCTCCGGGGCGCGCTTCCGGGGCGTCCGCCGTGGGCTGTTTCAGCCCTGCGAGCTCGTCCTCTCCCACCGCGGCGCGCCGTACGCTCTCGAGCGCGACGTCGAACCCGAGACCGAGGTGGCCGTCGCGGGTGCCGTCGACTTCGAAGTCCGTCCATTCGAGCAGGACGGAGAGGTCGGACGGCTCCTGCAGCTCGACGAGCATGATTCCCTCGCCGATCGCGTGCGGAAGCCCGGCCGGGACGAAGACGCAGTCCCCGGGCTCGGCGGCCAGTTCGTTGAGGGCGTCGAGCATGGTCGCGCACTCCTGGCGATCGACCCAGCCCGCGAGGACGTCCGCCTCGACGTCGTCGCGGAATCCGAGCCACACCGTCGGGCGCGCGCCGCGCGTCTCGACGATCACCCAGGCCTCCGTCTTGCCGTGCTCGAGGCCGAGGCGGCTCCGTGCGAACGCCTGGTCCGGATGGACGTGCACCGGCAGCCGCTCGCCGGCGTCGAGCAGCTTCACGAGCAACGCAGGATCGGCGCCGTACCGCAACGTGTGCGCTTCGCCGAGATACGCCTCCGGATCGGCCGCGATCACGTCCCGGAGCAGGCGACCGTCCGACAGCGTGCTGAGACCGGCGCCGTCCGCACCGAAGACCGTGGCCGTCGACCCGACCCAATCCTCGGGGGCGTGGTCGTCGGTCGAGGGGATGCCGCGGAAGCGCGCGATCCCCTCGCCACCCCGGTAGAAGCGGTGGAGCTGGTTCGGGGCGAGCTTGACCGGCTTCACGGCTTGACCTCGCCCGAGCCACGCGCGACCAGCGTCGTCGCCAGCACGACGCGCCGCGCCGGGCTGTCGTCGCCCGCGAGACGCTGGGCGAGCAGCTCCGCCGCCTTTCGGCCGAGCTCCGTCGCGTCGTACGCGACGACCGTCACCGGAAGCGCCAGCATCTCACCCAGCTCGAGGTCGTCGAAGCCGACGAGCGCCAGGCCGAACCCGTCGCGGGCGAGCACGCGCAGCCCGCCGACGGTGATGCGGTTGTTGCCGGCGAAGAGAGCCGTGGGCGGCTCGGGCAGCGAGAGAAGCTCGTAGACGGCCCGCTCGGCGGCGGTCGCGTCGTGCACGCCGAGCCGGATCAACGACGGGTCGGCCGCCAGACCCGACTTCGCGAGGGTCTCGCGGTAACCGCGCAGGCGCTCGGCGGTGGTGAAGATCCCGGGCACTTCGCCGACGAACCCGATCCGCCGGTGACCCTGCGCGACCAGGTGGTCGACGGCCATTCGGGCTCCGCCGACGTTGTCGAGCAGAACGACGTCGGCGTCGATCCTCCCCGGCGGCCGGTCGATGAAGACGACGCGCGTCCCGGAGCGGAGCTCCGGGAGCATGTACCGGTGATCGTCGCCGGCGGGCACGATCAACAGCCCGTCGACCCGGCGCTCACAGAAGAGCCTGACGAGATGGCGCTCGCGTTCGGCGTCCTCGTCCGAGCTGGCGGCAATCGCGAGGATCCCGCGGCGGCGCGTGACCTCCTCGACACCGCGCGCGATCGCCGAGTAGAACGGGTTCGACACGTCCTCGATCACGAGGCCGAACAGGCCCGAGCGCCGGCCGTGCCGGAGGGCCCGCGCCAGGTCGTTCCGCCGGAAGCCGAGCTGCTCGATCGTCCGGTGGACGAGCTCGGCGGTCTCTCGACGGACGCTGGGCTCCTCGTTTACGACCCGCGAAACGGTCTTGAGGCTGACTCCCGCTGCCTCGGCGACGTCGCTCATCGTGGGACGCGGCTTGCGGCCGTTCCTGCGCCCGCTCGCGGTCGCCACGTCCGGCGTCCCTACGCGGCAACCGCCAGCGCGCCCGTCATCATCCCGACGACGGCGTCGAGGCTGGTCTGGCTCGTCTCGAGGGTGACGATCGTCCTGCCGAGGCGCAGGACGGTGATCCGGTCGGCGACGGCGAAGACCTCGGGCAGGTTATGGCTGATCATGACCACGGCCAGCCCCTGGCTCCGGACCTCCTTGATCAGCTCGAGGACCATGGACGACTCGCGCACGCCGAGCGCGGCCGTCGGCTCGTCCATGATCACGATCCGCCTCCCCCACGCAATCGCGCGCGCGACGGCGACCGCCTGCCGCTGTCCACCCGAGAGGCTGAGAACGGGCTGCTCGACCGACTGGATGCCGATCTTGAGCCTGCGCATCTCTTCCTGCGCGCGACGGCGCATCGCCTTCTTGTCCAGAAAGCCGAACCAGGAGAGGGGCGGTCGCCGTAGTTGCTCGCGTCCGAGGAAGAGGTTGCCCGCCGCGTCGAGGTGGTCCGCGAGCGCGAGATCCTGGTACACGGTCTCGATTCCGAGATCGCGCGCCTCGCGCGGGTTCGCGATCGACACCGACCGACCGTCGATCGCGATGTCGCCGGCGTCGGCGTGGAAGACGCCGGAGATGATCTTGACAAGCGTCGACTTGCCCGCGCCGTTGTCGCCGACGAGCGCATGCACCTCGTTCGGCCGGAGTGCGAAGTTGCCCTCGCGCAAGGCGACGACGTGTCCGAAGTGCTTCTGGACGTTCTTCGCCTCGAGGACGGGCGACTGTGGGGACGGCGCGGTCATCGCCGCGATGACATCGTTGTCATCAAGATCGCGACTATCTCCGACGGCGGCAGGCGCGTCAAGCGGAAGCAGCGGTGAGCGGGACGACTTCGCGCTCGGCGTGTGAGCGGAGCGCGGCGGTGAAGATGCGATGCGTCGAGGCCGCTTCCTCGGGCGTGGCGCAGTGGAAGGGCTGCCGCATGCCGCCGCGCCCGTGCGCGAGCTCGTCCAGGAGGGCCGCCCACATCTGGAGGATCGCGTCCGAGAACCCGAACTCGAAGATCGCGCCGGTGATCGTCGGGTACGCGGACTGCGAGCCCAGGTCGAGCGTCTGCCAGGCCTGCTGGCCGCCCGGTCGGTAGTCCATGAAGCGGAGCGTCTTCGGCAGCTTCGTCGAGAACGCGATCGAGCCGTCGGTCCCATCGATCTCGATCGCGAACGTGTTCGTCTCGCCGGGCGCGATCCGCTTGGCCTCGATCCGCAGCGGAAAGGCGACGTCGCCGTCGCGGGCCTCGCAGAGGAGGACGGCGTTGTCCCAGGTGTCGCAGTCCGCCCAGCCGCCGGCGGCGTCGGGCCGCTTCGTGACGACGTCGGAGAGGATCGCGCGGACGTTCTCGGGCATCCAACCTGCTCGCAGGGGCAGGTGGAGCGCGTGCATGCCGAGGTCTCCCAGGCAGCCGTACGCGCCGTTCAGCTCGGCGCGGCGCTTCCAGTTGATCGGCTTCATCGGGTCGAGGTCGCTCGAGTGCAGGAACTGCGAGCGGGCCTCGAGCACGCGGCCGTAGCGCCGCTCGCGGATGAACCGGAAGACCTCCTGCGCGCCGGGATAGAAGGGGAACTCGGACGAGCAGCGGACGAGCAGCTCCGGATGCGCCGCGATCTCGGCCGTGATCGCCTCGTTCGCGGCGAGGTCGATCCCGAACGGCTTCTCGCCGAGGAGGTGCTTGCCCGCGCGAAGAACGGCGGTGTAGAGCTCCTCGTGCAGGTGGTGCGGCACCGCGCAGTAGACCGCCTCGACCGAGTCGTCGGCGAGCGCCGCCGCGTACTCGGTGACGAGGCGCGGCTTAGGCTCGAGCCGCTCGTACCAGCCGAGCACGTCGGGGTTGACGTCGCAGACGACGGCGATTTCCGGGCGTACGCCGATGTCGGCGAGATGCACCCAGCGGGCCGCCGCGCTGGCGAACTCGCGGCCCATCAGCCCGCCGCCGACGATTGCGAAGCGGACGACGCGCTCAGCCATTCAGCATCGCGAGCGCGTCGGCCGCGGAGGCGCCGTCGTGCACCACCGCCATCAGCGCGCGGGTCATCGCGGCCGGCTGCTCATGCTGGATGACGTTCCG
>JBKOYJ010000013.1:0-8912 GCA_046725345.1 Actinomycetota bacterium
GGCGGGCCGCGCTCGTCGAGTTCGACATCCGCGGCGACAAGGACACGGCCGCCGACCGGATCGACCCCGTCCTCGATGCCGTCGCCGCCGCCCAACTGGCCCATCCGAGCTTCGTCATCGGCGAGTTCGGCGACGCGAGCGCGCAGAAGGGAGCCGACGACGCATTCGGAGAAGACCTCGGCAAGGCCGGGGAACTCTCGCTCCCGATCACGCTGATCATCCTCGTCCTCGCGTTCGGCTCGCTCGTTGCGGCA
This sequence comes from Actinomycetota bacterium, assembly GCA_046725345.1. GTDB lineage: Bacteria > Actinomycetota > Thermoleophilia > Gaiellales > Gaiellaceae > JBKOYJ01. Next base: position 255 of record JBKOYJ010000013.1, read on the forward strand.
GGGATTCCTCTCCTGCTGGCCGTGAGCGCAGTCGTGGCGACGTTCGGGCTCGTCGCGCTGTCGAGTCACCTGGTGCCGATGGCGCTGCAGGCGCCCGCGATGGTGCTCCTCATCGGCCTCGCGGTCGGCGTCGACTACTCGATGTTCTACTTGAAGCGCGAACGACAAGAGCGGGCCGCTGGGCGCAGCGAGGAAGCGGCGCTCGCAGCCGCCGCCGCGACGTCCGGCCGATCAGTGCTCATCTCCGGCTTCACGGTGATGGTGGCGATGGCCGGGATGTTTCTCACCGGCGACTCGACGTTCACCTCCCTCGCCCTCGCGACGATCCTCGTCGTCGGAGTCGCGGTCCTGGGCTCGCTGACGGTGCTTCCCGCGCTGCTCTCGCGGCTCGGAGACAACGTCGACCGGCTGCGCGTCCCGCTCGTCGGCCGGCTCCGCCGCGACGACGGCGAAGGGCGGATCTGGGGCGCGATCGTCGACCGCGTCCTGCACCGGCCGCTGCTCTCCGCAGTGCTCAGCGCCGGGTTGCTGCTGGCGCTGGCGGCGCCTGCGCTGCAGCTGCGGCTCGCGCCGCAGGGGACGGAGTCGTTCCCGAAGTCACTCGACGTCATTCAGGTGTACAACCGGATGCAGCAGGCGTTTCCCGGCAAGGCGCTCCCCGCGAACGTCGTCGTCAAGGCGCCGAGCGTGAACACGCCGGCGATGCAGAGCGCGATCGATCAGCTCGAGCGGCGGGCGCTCGCCAGCGGCCGTGCCTTCGAGCCGATCACCGTCGACGTCAACAAGGACGGCACCGTCGCGAACATCACCGTCCCGATCGCAGGCAATGGAACCGACGACGCGTCGAACGCCGCCTTCAGCCTGTTGCGCAAGACGATCGTCCCCGCCACGGTTGGCGCCGTTCCGGACACCGAAGCCGGCGTCACCGGTCTGACGGCCTCGTGGAAGGACCAGGCGGCCGAGCTGAAGTCGAACCTGCCGCCTGTCATCGCGTTCGTCCTCCTGTTGGCGTTCGTCCTGATGCTGGTCGCGTTCCGCTCGATTGTGATCGCGCTCAAGGCGATCGTGCTCAACCTGCTGTCGGTGGCTGCCGCCTACGGCGTGCTGGTGCTCGTGTTCCAGCACGGCGTCGGCAAGGGCCTCCTCGGCGTCAGCTCCGCGGACGGGATCGAGGCGGTCGTCCCGCTGCTCCTGTTCGTGATCCTGTTCGGCCTCTCGATGGACTACCACGTGTTCATCATCAGCCGGATCCGCGAGACGTTCGATCGCGGCGCGACGACGGACGACGCAGTCGCGCACGGGATCAAGTCGACCGCCGGCGTGGTCACGGGCGCCGCGATTGTCATGGTGTTCGTGTTCGCCGTCTTCGGCACGCTCTCGTGGCCGTTCTTCAAGCAGTTCGGCGTCGGACTCGCGACGGCCGTCCTCATCGACGCCACGATCGTGCGCGCGGTGCTCCTGCCGGCGACCATGAAGCTGCTCGGCGACTGGAACTGGTACCTGCCCGGATGGCTGCAGTGGCTGCCTCACGTCTCTGACTCGGGGGCGGATGCCACACCCGCCACCGGGACGGCCCCGCTCTCCGCCTAGACCGATAGACCGATGGTCAACCCCCGGGCCTTCACGGCCCGGGGGGTTGACCGCGAAAGGACCTTGCGATGAACGTTGCACCTGACACACAGAACAGAGGCCGGGCCGGCCTGCGCCGAGCCTTCAGTGCGGGGCGGATCGTCGCCCTGGTGCTCGTCGCGGCCGCCGTCGCAGGCCTGGCATATCTCCGCTTCGGACCCGACGACGCGTCCGTCTCCGTGCCGGCGGGCGCGAAGGCGGGCGACCTGATCCTCGATCCGTGCGAATACGGGACCGAGAACGGCAGCTACGGGGCCGACTGCGGGACCCTTGTTGTGCCCGAGAACCGGCACAGGGCGGACTCGCGCCTGATCGCGCTTCCCGTGACGCGGATCCGGGCCCGGTCGGACAACCCGGCCGAACCGATCTTCCGTCTCCAAGGCGGTCCAGGCATTACGAACACGGTGTTCCGGGAAGCGAGCCGGTTCGCCGACGATCGCGACGTCGTTCTCGTCGGCTACCGCGGCATGGACGGCTCGTCCGTGCTCGATTGCCCGGAGGTCGAGTCGGCGCTCAAGCGCTCGACTGACCTTCTCGGCGAGAAGTCGTTCCGCGAGCGCGGCGACGCCTTTCGCGCGTGCGCCGACCGGCTCACGGGCGACGGCGTCGATCTCGCCGGCTACAGCCTCCCGCAGCGGGTCGACGATCTCGAGGCCGCGCGCAAGGCGCTCGGCTACGGCCGCATCGACCTCCTGAGCGAGAGCCTGGGAACCCGGATCGCGATGATCTACTCCTGGCGCTACCCGAGGAGCATCCACCGGTCGGTGATGGTCGGGGTGAACCCGCCGGGCCACTTCGTCTGGGACGAGAAGACGACCGACGAGCCGATCGGCCGCTACGCGTCGTTGTGTGCCAAGGACCCGAGCTGTCGGAGGCGGACAACCGACCTCGCCGCGTCGCTGCGGTTGGCGTTCGAGAACATCCCTGACGGCTGGTGGTTCCTGCCGATCAAGGAGGGCAACGTCGAGGCAGGGGCGTTCTTCGGTCTGATGAACGCGACCACCGACGGCGCCGGCCCGCTCGCAGCGCCCTGGACGATCGACATGCTGCTCTCCGCCGGTCAAGGCGACGGAGGCGGTGCATGGTTCATGTCGCTGCTGGCGCAGGTCGCCTTCCCGGAGGAACAGCTCTGGGGTGACGTCGCCGCGGCCGGCCGGACCGACGCGGCCGCCGCCCGGCGCCTCTACGCGAGGCCCGCTGACCCGCGGTCGGTGCTCGGCAGGCCAGGGACGGACCTGATCTGGGCCGGTGGCCGACTCCTCGATTCCTGGCCGGCGAACCCCGACGAGAACGAGTACGCACGAGTCCGTGACTCCGACGTCGAGACGCTCTTGATCGGCGGCGAGCTCGACGTCGCCACGCCGCCTCAGTGGGCGAACCGCGAGCTGCTCCCACACTTGCGGAACGGCCACGAGGTCGTCCTCGAGAACATCGGCCACACCGACGACTTCTGGACGTACCAGCGGGAGGCCAGCAGCCGCCTCGTCAACACGTTCTTCGACAGCGGGCGGGTCGACAGGTCCCTCTACCAGCAGACCGCGGTCGACTTCACGCCCGCGATGAGGCCCGGCGCGATCGCCACGATCGTCCTCGGCGTGATGCTCGGGCTCGCAGCGCTGGCCGCCGCCTCCCTGCTGTGGTTGGCGCTCCGCGTGCGTCGTCGAGCCGCCGTCGGCCGCAGGGCGAGTGCAACGCTGCGGACGGTGTACCCCATCGTCCTCGGCTTGGGCGGATGGTTCCTTGGTGTCCTGATCGTCCTCACGACGATGCCCGGCGTTCCGCTCGACGACGAGCTGCTCGCTGCACTTTCGATTGGCTTTCCGATCGGGTTGGGTATCTACCTCGCCTGGGTGAACCGCGACTGGTCCGCCAGGACGAAGGTCACCGGATTCGCGGCGGCCGTGGTAGGCGCTCTCATCGGCGCGCAGCTGGGTTTCAGCGCAACCGAAGGACTCCTTGCGGTCGTCACAACGATCCTCGGAGCGGCCGCCGGAGGGAACCTAACCCTCCTCGCCCTCGACCTCGCATGGGATTGGCAGGTTCGCGATCGTTTCGCCGAAACCAGCGCGAAGGAGACGCTGGACGCGCGCCCGTCAACCGGTTGACATTCGAGCTTGACAGCAGTCGCTGCCGAGGATAGTCTCTACGCAGATCATCTGCGCGACCACTAAGGAGGGTAACGATGTGGGCGACAGAGCACAGCATCGAGACGAGCTCGGCGCCGGAGGAGGTCTGGCGGCTGTGGGCCGATGTTCCCGGTTGGCGGGAGTGGAACGGCGACATCGAGCGGATCGAGCTGCATGGACCGTTCGCGACGGGTAGCCGGATCGTCATGACGCCGATCGGGCAGGAGCCGATCGAGCTTCGCATCGCCGAGGCCGTCGAGCCCGAGCTGTTCGTCGACGAGGCCGATCTGGGCGAGATCGTGGTGCGGACGGCCCACCGCGTCGAGCCTCTCGAAGAGCAGCGCACGCGGATCACCTATCGGATGGAGATCACGGGGCCGGCTGCAGACACGCTGGGACCGCAGATCGGCCCTGAGATCAGCGCGGACTTTCCCCAGACGCTCGCTGCACTCGTCGAGCGGGCAGAGGGTTGACGCCGCTCCACCCGAACGACAGCCCTGGATTCCTGCTCTGGCATGCCACGCTGCGCTGGCAGCGTGGCATCGCCCAGGCGCTGGCGCCGCTCGATCTCACGCACGTCCAGTTCGTGCTGCTGGCGTGCACCTGGTGGCTGAACGAGCAGGGCGAGCGTCCAAGCCAGATCGCGCTGGCGGCGCAGGCGGGCACCGACATCAAGATGACCTCGCAGGTGCTGCGGAGCCTCGAGCGCAAGGGCCTGATCGAGCGCCAGGTCGACACGACCGATTCCCGCGCACGCCGGCTGCGCGTGACCAGGCGCGGAGCACGGCTCGCGCCCCGCGCGATCGCGATCGTCGAGCAGGTCGACGCCCGCTTCTTCACCGCTGTCCCGGGAGCGGAGGCGCTGCGCTTCCTTCGCCGCCTGGCGCAAGCGCCCGACGTTGGCGCCCGAGGCTCTTGAGTATTCGGCGAGGTGCCGGTCAGCTGCCCCAGAACGGCCGGACCTCGATCGTCCCCATCTGCGCGACGGGGTGCCCGGCCGCGATCTCGACGGCCTCCTCCAGGCTGCCGCACTCGAGGATGTCGAAGCCGCCGACCACCTCCTTGGTCTCGGCAAACGGGCCGTCGGTCACGATCGCCTCCCCGTCGCGGACGCGGACGGAGCGCGCCCGCCGCGGCGGCGCGAGCTGGTCGCCGGTGACCCAGATTCCCCGCGCCTGGAGGTCGTCCAGCCACGGGAAGCTCTCCTCGTCGGGGGTGTCGGTCGGGTCGGGCTCGGTCTGGGCGTCCATCTTCTCGCCGTCCCAGCACACCAGCATCAGGAACTTCATCGTGCCTCCTTCTCGTCGGTACGAGCGATACGTCTGAACGACGAACGCGGCCGACCGAGATCGACATCGGAAACGGGATACTGTCCGGATGAGCGTCCCGCGTGAGGGTGGCTGTGCCTGCGGAGCGGTTCGCTACCGGCTGACGTCCGATCCGCTCTTCACGCACTGCTGTCACTGCCTGAACTGCCAGCGGCAGACCGGAAGCGCCTTCGTCATCAACCTGCTGATCGAGACCGACCGTGTCGAGCTCCTCGCGGGCGACCCGCAGCCGGTCGACGTGCCTCGCGACGACGGCAGCACGCAGCGGATCTTCCGCTGCCCAATCTGCCAGATCGCTGTATTCAGCGAGTACACGCGTCCTGAGGTGCGGTTCGTCCGCGGCGGCACGCTCGACGAGCCCTCGAGCGTTGTGCCCGACGTTCATATCTTCACCAGGTCGAAACTGCCCTGGATCGCCCTCCCGGAATCAGCGCCCGCGTTCGACGTGTACTACGACGCGAAGGCCTTGTGGCCGGCCGCGAGTCTCGAACGGCTCGACGCCGTCTTCGCGCCGGCGAGCTCGGACTCCTGAGCGTCGCGGGCTCTCGGCCGAGTCGCGTCGACGAGAAATACGGCACAGGTCGTCAACCCGAATGGCCGAGCCGCTCATGGTGTACTCCGCCGAGACTCGCTGATCCGACCAAGGAGGAACGCCCATGTCCAAACCCCGCCAAACGCCGGAGCCGGATCCGGCGCTGAAGCGACTCGAGCGCTGGGTCGGGACGTGGACCATGGAGGGCAACCTCGTCGGCTCCGACGAGAGGAACATCAGAGGCGAGACGACGTTCCGCTGGCTGCCGGGCGGCTTCTTCCTCGAGCAGCACGTGCAGCTCGATTTCATGGGGCTAGAGATCGACAGCCTGGAGCTGATCGGCTACGACCCGGAGACCGAGACGTTCCCCTCCACCGTGTTCTCCAACCTCTCGCCTGTCCCGCTGCCGTATCGCTGGGACGTCCAGGGCGATTCCGTGTCCATCACGGTCTCGCATGGGCCGCTGGATTCGACCTTCACGGGCTCGTGGCGCGAGGACGGCACCTTCTCGGGCGGCTGGCGCCCGAACCCCGGAGCCGACGAAACCGTGAACGTGCCCTACGACATCGGTGGGCATCGCCTTACGTAAGCCCAGCTCGGCGACGTGCGGCGGGCGATCCTCGACCAGCTCCGCGACGGCGAGCGGCCCGTCGGGCAGCTCGCCGACCAGCTCCGCCTCAGCCAGCCGTCGAAGCACCTCCTACCACACGCATTCGGCGTTTGCCCGCGGCGTCGATGCCCTCTACGCGGAGCGTCGTGATCGTGATCGTTGTCTTAACCCTCGTCCTGTAAGAGAACATCGCCAGGCAAGAGCGGACTCGCCCTGGGACGCGCAGCCGGCTGGTCCTCTTCGGCAGTGATCGCCGAGCCGTGCCTAGCGGCTCGACGGACGAGCGGAGAGCCGCTTTGGGCCCGCCTGGAGAGAAAGTCCGGGTAGTCGGCCCGTTGCGGTGTCCGGCCGAACAACAGAATATCCATCTTTGCAGGACTTTTACGGGAGCGCCGGGACTCGAACCGCGACTTCCGGCGTGACAGGCCGGTACAGGCTCAACCGCTGCAACGGGCTACGACCCGGAATTACGGCCAGAGCAGGCATTTCGTCCCCGAGCGAACCGGCTGTGACCGGCTACGACCGGTTATCGCCCGGCAGAGCCTGTGTAGTACGCGTGTAGTCGATCTGTTCGCGAGACAGGCAACAGACGTCGGGTGAGATCGTGGGGCGGCATCGGGATAGCCGCTCGGCCTGACGACAATCGACCTCCTCCTTACCATCAGGTCCCTTGCGGCAACCGGTCGCAACCCACGGCAACGCCCTTTCAGTCGCTTTCGACGCGATCGTCTGTGCCACCGGTTGCGACTGTCTGCGACCGCGGCGGCTTCAACAAAACTGGCTTCAGTGTCCGCCTGACCGGGCATCACCGAGACTCAGATGCCTGCGACGGGGGCTCCGCCTCGTGGGCCTGCACGATGCTGTGTACGTAGCACCTTGTCACGCGCGTCGGTGCCTATGACGCTGAGTGCGCGGAGGTACGGGCGTTGTTTCTATCGATCCCGGCGTGGGAGCGGGCAGTTCCCGGAGCTTCTCGAGGGCTCGCTCGTTCTTTCCATCGGGGCTGAGGTCGTCCCACGATTCGATCTCGTCGAGCGTCCGTTGCGCCCACGCCTCGACCGTGTTGAGGAGGCTGATGAAGAAGTCAACCGCGAGCGCACGGATGTAGACCTGATCCTGTGTGACCGCCATGCCCTGGAGGAACTCCTGTTTGACCTGTCCACTGAACCTGAGCATCTCTCGGGCATCGTCGAGCACCAGCTCGAGGGTGGCGATGATCTCGTCCTTGGTCCCCAGAGGCGCTACGAAGAGACGGATCATGGCCTCGAAGTCCATGGCGAAAGGGGAGACCGGCGTGGCGAGCCACGCTCGTAGCGCCTCTCGCCCCTTCTCGGTGATCGAGTAGACGGTGCGCGCCCGTTTGCCGACGTGTTCCTTCTTCGCTTCGAGCAGGCCCATCGAAGAGAGGCGCTTCACCTCCCGATAGATGGCGCTTTCGGCTCGCGGCCACACGTATCTGAAGTAGCGAACCCGCTGTTGCGCCAGCTCGTACGTAGACCAGGGACGCACCGCTACCTGGGCCAGCACCGCATAGGAAGTCGTGGTGAGTCTTGAGGTCATATCCCCTCTTGACATACTCCAAACGCGAGTATAGCCTACTCCAAATTAGAGTATAGGCAGTGGACCCCACATGGCCGGGACGCCGAGGAGCCCGGCGGAGGAGGCGGATATGGCGGCCGACCGCGGACGTGAGTACGTCGAGACGCTTGTGATCGGCGGCGGGCAGGCGGGCCTGTCGATGGGATACCAGCTGTCGCGGCGCGATCTGCCCTACAAGATCGTCGAAGCCAACCCCCGCATCGGCGACGTGTGGCGCAACCGCTGGGACTCATTCCGGCTGTTCACCCCCAACCGACTCAACCGGCTTCCGGGGATGCGCTTCCCCGGATTCCGCTGGGGGTTCGCCAGCAAGGACGAGTGGGCCGATCACCTCGAGTCCTATGCCCGGAAGTTCGACCTTCAGGTCGAGACGGGGGTCAGGGTGGAGGAGCTGACCCGGGAAGGGGATCGCTTCATCGCCATCTCAGCCGAGCGACGGTTCGAGGCAGACAACGTCGTGGTTGCGATGTCGAGCTGGCAGCGCCCGCGGGTTCCCGATTTCGCGTCCGAGCTCGATCGCCGGATCGTCCAGCTTCACGCGGCCGAGTACAAGAACCCGCGCCAGCTCCAAGGGGGAGACGTCCTCGTCGTGGGGGCAGGCAATTCTGGAGCCGAGATCGCCATCGAGGTGGCACGGACGCACAAGGTGATCCTGTCGGGTCCAAGCACGGGCGCGATCCCCTTCCGGCCCGAAAGCGTTGTCGCCCGTGTCCTGATGCCGATCATCGGTCGGATCGTCTTCCACCGGGTGCTAACGATCAGGACCCCCATCGGGAAGAAGGTTCGCCCGAAGATGATCTCTAGCGGCGAGCCTCTGATCCGAGTCAAGCCCAA
>JBKOYJ010000024.1:0-10851 GCA_046725345.1 Actinomycetota bacterium
CATGGTGGGGACGAGCTCGATGGCGCACGGCACCGGGCGCCGCGTCGAGGGCGGCCTCAACGTCTCCATTCGCCTGCCCGGCCTCGAGGTTGCCACCGTGGGAGGGGGAACGACGCTGCCCTACGCGCGCACGTGGCTCGAACTGATGGGCTGCGTCGGCGCCGGAAAGGTCCACCGCTTCGCGCAGATCGTGGCCGCGGCGACGCTGGCGCTCGAGATCTCGGCCTCGGCCGCGATGGCTACGGCCGGCTCCGAGAACTTCTTCCGTGCCCACCACGAGCTCGGCGGACTGCGCTAGCGGCATGACCAGGTTCGTCGTCGACACCAGCGCCGTCCTCCACCTGGCGAGCACGGGGGTCGAGGTCCCAGCGGCGCACGAGCTTCTCGCACCGACGCTCCTTCGTTCGCAAACGCTGTCGGCTCTGCACGAGGCCGTCCAGCGCGGCGAGATCCCGGCCGACGTCGCGCGTGACCGCCTCACCCGCATCGGGCGGATGCCGATCAGGCTCCTCGGCGATGCGGTGCTCCGGCGTCGGGCCTGGGAGGTGGCGGATCAGTTGGGTTGGGCCTCGACGTACAACGCCGAGTACGTGGCACTCACTCAGCTGCAGGCTGAGGCCTTCATCACCCTGGACGCGGACCTGGCGCGCAGCGTCGAAGGGATCGTCGCGACCGCGTCGATCGACGCGCTGCTCGAGTAGCCGAGCGCGGGGCCACCAGCCTCCTCCCCACGTCGATCGTACGCCGTGAAGGCGCACGCGTGGGCAACGGCTTCGTCACGGCTCTGTGGCGAAGAGCCCGATGCGCTGCCCACAGCCAGCCCGCGCAGGTGGGCGAACGGCAGTCTAGGATCCCTGCCGTGAGAACTGTGCTCGCGGGTGGGCAGGTCTTCGACGGCACGGGAGCCGCCCCCGCCGACGCCGACCTCGCCGTCGAGGACGGGCGCATTGTCGACGTGGGGCCGGGGCTCGACGGCGACGAGTCCGTCGACGTCGCCGGCCGCACGCTGCTGCCGGGTCTCTTCGACTGCCACACGCACGTGATGCTCGGCCACATCGACATCTGGCGGCTGATCCAGACGCCCTTCTCGTACAAGTTCTACGACTCGATCCGCAATCTCGAGGCCACGCTCGATGCCGGGATCACGACCGTGCGCGACGCGGGCGGCGCGGATCTCGGGGTCAAGCAGGCCGTGGACGACGGGCTCGTGCGCGGACCGCGTATCCAGATCTCGATCCGAATGCTGAGCCAGACCGGCGGTCACGGCGACGGCTGGCTGCCCTCCGGCGAGCGGATCCACCTCTTCCCGGACTACCCAGGGTCACCGAACTCGATCGTGGACGGGCCCGACGAGATTCGCCGCAAGGTACGCGAGCTCGTCCAGGCGGGCGCGGAGGTGATCAAGATCGCCACTTCCGGCGGCGTGCTCTCGCCGCGGGACAAGCCGGACCAGCCGGGATTCGACGTCGAGGAGATCCAGGCGATCGTCGGGGAGGCGCAGGCGGCGGGCCTCGACGTCATGTCGCACGCCCAGGCGACGTCGGGGATCAAGAACGCGCTTCGGGCCGGCGTGCGGTCGATCGAGCACGGCATCTACCTGGACGACGAGGCGATCTCGCTGATGGTCGACAACGGCGCATACCTCGTCGCGACCCTCGTGGCGGCGACGGGCGTCGTCGAGGCGGCCGAGCGGGGCGCGTCGATCCCGGCGGCGTCGCTCGCGAAGGCGATGGAGGTGATCACCTCGCACCGTGAGTCGTTCCGCGCCGCGTACGAGGCCGGAGTCAAGATCGCCATGGGGACCGACAGCGGCGTGACGCCGCACGGCGACAACCTGCGCGAGCTCGAGTTGATGGCCGAGTGCGGGATGCAGCCCGAAGAGGTCCTCGTCGCCACGACGCGCACGGCGGCCGAGCTGATGCGGCTCGAGGACGAGCTGGGAACGCTCGAGCCCGGGAAGCGCGCGGACGTCGTCGTCGTCGACGGAGACCCGTTCGACTTCTCGACCCTGAAAGAGCGGATCGCCGACGTCTACAAGGACGGCGTCCTCGTCTCGGCGCCTGCCGAAGCGGCCGTCGAGCAGCCCGCGTAGCTACGAGCTTCGGTACCGCTCCAGGAAGCCGAGCACGCGCCGCCACGCATCCTCGGAGGCGTCGGCGAACTCGTCCTGCTTGCGGTCGAAGAAGCTGTGCGGCGCGCCGTCGTAGGTCACGAGCTCGTGGTCGATCCCTGCCGCCGTCAGCGCCTCGTCGAACGCCGCGACATCCTCGGGCGGGATTCCCGCGTCGGCGCCGCCCATGAGGCCGAGGATCGGCGCCTCGATCTCCGCGGCACGCTGCATCGGGCCGGGCGAGCCGTCCTGGGCGACGCCCGGACGGCCGTAGAAGCCCACGGCGCCCGCGAGCCTGTGTCCGGCGGCCGCGGCCAGCCACGAATGCCTTCCGCCCATGCAGAAGCCGATGGTGAACACGGATTCGCACCCGGCGGCGCGAAGGTGCGCGACCGCGGCCCCGACGTCCTGCTGAACCGTCTCAGCCGCGAGGCGGGGCACGTGCTCCATGTACGGGAAGTCGTCGCCCCGCTTACCGACACCCGCCGTCCGCCCGAAGTAGTCGATCGCGACCGCGGCGGTGCCGCGCTCTGCAAAACGCAGCGCCAGCTCCTCGTAGAAGCGGTAGAGACCGCGGACGTCCGGCAGGATGACGACGCACGTCGCCGCAGGCTCCTCGGGCGCCGCGCGGAAGGCGGCGAACCGCGTGCCGTCGGCGGCCTCGAGCACGAGATCGTCGTGCGAGACGGCCGCGCCGCGAATCACCGCGAGGGGCGGCGCCGAGTCGAGGTCGAAGCACATCGGCTGCGCGACGATACCGGCTTCGCACGTGGAAGGAGAAGCGGTGATCGATAGTCAGGAGTGGCGGGCGATGCGCACGGTCGACGCGGGCGGGCGGCCTCGCATTCGCGTCACGGGGGTCTGCATGGTCCCGACCTCGGGGTGGAGCGCCGAGCTCCGGCGGCACGAGCCGCAGGCGGCCGATGACGAGCTCCTCCTGGATCTGCTGCTCGCAAGACCGACCGGACCCGTGCTCCAGGTGATCAGCAGCCTTCTTGTCACGTACGAGGAGTCGACGGACCGCGGCTACGAGCGCGTCTCGATCCTGCCGGACGGTCCCTATGACCTTCGGGTCGGCTAGCCGACGAGGCTGATGACCTTGAGTCCGTCGGGGTCGTACTTCCCGATCGGGCAAGGGGCATGCGGATCGGTTGCCGTCGGGCAGATCTCGCCACCCGGGACCCCCGAGTGGACGAACATGCCCTCGACCGTGTCCTTGGTGTAGTGGGTGATCACGAACCACGCGAAGCCGATCACGTGCACTGACCCGCTGCCCCCGGTGAACCCCTCGATCACCGGAATGACGACGAGGTTCGGGTGCGTGGTCGTGTGGAGGCGCGCGACGCCGTCCTCGCCGACGGTCATCAGCGTGTTGGGGTCGAAGTTGTCGGTGACGCCGCGGTCCGTCAGCGCCTGGCCCGTATTCGCGATGTTGCCGGGCTCCGAGGCGATCATGTCGTCGATCTGGACAAGGCACGCATGGTCCGCGCCGGTGATCGTCTTGCGATACTCGTTGGCACCGTTGGCGATCCCGCAGGTCTTGCCCTGGAGCGGCAGCTTTACCGCACCGAAGGTGCCCGAGGACGCCTGATCGCCCGGCGACACCTTGAACTTCACGACCTCGCCGAACTTCAGCGACGCCTTGTCGGTCGCCCAGGGGGCGATCACATTTGCGTAGCCCGAGTAGCTGCCGATCTGCGCGGTTGCCGATGCGCCCTCCTCGAAGTAGTCGATGCCGAAGATGGACGCGAAGAACCCAGGCGTCGACGCATTGGCGTGTCCTTCGGCCGTGTCGTTGGACGAGAGCTTGCTCGTGACCGTCACCGTCACCGTGCCGTCGGGGAAGTTCTTCGTCGCCAGGTCCCCGGCGGCGGTCATGGCGCGCCCGTAGTCGGGAAGCGCGAGCGCGGCGGCGAGCACCGAGGCATCGGCCGCCGCCTGCGCGCGCCGGTCGACGAGGTAGGCGTAGCCGACGTCCAGGACGACCGCACTGATCGCGAACAGGAACACGAGCGCGATCGCGAAGACCCCCATCGCCTGGCCGGTCTCGTCGCGCGCGCGGGCGAAGAAGCGCTTGATTCGGCGCGGCACCACCGTCTCACCCTTCGCCGCGGGTGGCTTTCCCTCAATCCCCCGTTGCGGTGATCGGCAGCGACGCTACGTCTGCCAAGGAGGCGCGGACCGGATTCGAACCGGTGTACGCGGCTTTGCAGGCCGCTGCCTAACCCCTCGGCCACCGCGCCCGGGAGGGGCCTATGGTAGCCGCGTCGACGCCGTCTCTCGGCTCTCCGAGGCGGCTTCACGCCGAATCGGCGCGTTGTCATCGCCCGCGAGCGCGAGCGTCAGTCCGGCCTCGGGCATGCGCAGCACGTCCGGATCGCGCGCGAAGAGCTGCTCGCGCGTGAGCAGGAACAGCTCCGGGATGATCTCGGCCTTGATCTCGCCGCGGGCGAAGACGCGTACGACCGAGCTCTGGGAGACGACGACCGCGATCGACTTCGTCGTGCGGGTGATCGAGGCGGCGGCCGCGTGACGAGTGCCGAGGCCCGGCAAGAAGTTCGCCGGCGCCGCGAGGTCGACGTCGACGAAGCGGCAGGCGGCGGCGAAGTAGCCCTTGGCGTCGACGACGAAGGCGCCGTCGAGCTGCGCGAGCTCCTTCACGTTCTCGCGGAACTCGGGCCGGCCGACGTGGAGGAGCTCGCGCTGATGTCCGTGCAGCGGGTCGAGCAGGAGCGGCCGCGACTGCGCGAGCACGGCGTCCGCGTCGCCGACGGTGAACAGCGAGCCGATCTTGTGGCCCTCGCGGCCCTCGCGCGCGAGCTCCACGCCGAGCTCGACGACCTCCTCGAGCGTGCGGCGGACCGCCTTGGCGCAACCCGTGATCTCCGCGACCGGGCCGAAGAGCTCCTCCAACTGTGCTTCGCTCATCCTGGGCTACAACGCGCGAGCCGGTTGCGGCGTTCCCGCGTCCGCGTTTACGCCGCGACTCGCGCGAACTGCGGGATGATCTCCTTCCCGTAGGCCTCGAGCGTCTCCTCCTGGTTCTTCGTCATCAGGTAGAGGTTGAACTGGTCGACGCCGATCGATTCGAGCTCCTTCAGCTTCGCCGCGGCCTGCTCGGGCGCTCCCAGCACGCAGAAGCGATCGCAGATCTCGTCGCTCACGAACTCGCCGTGCCGGGCTCCGACGCGACTGTGCTCCTTGTAGTCGTAGAACTTGCGCGCCTTCACGTAATCGGTCAGCGCGGCCGGGATCTCCGACTCCCAGCCGTAGCGCTCGATCAGGTCCATGACGTGGTTCGACACCATCGCCGGGAACCAGCGCACCTGCTCGCGTGCGTCGGCGAGGTCGGCGGAGATGTGGCTGGGCGCCGAGACGATGCACTTCAGCCCGGCCGGGTCGCGGCCCGCCTCTTCGGCGGCCTGGCGGGCGGTGGCCATGATCCACTGGATGATCTCGGGATCGGCGAGCTGGATGATCACGCCGTCACCGGCGCGGCCGGCCGCGGCGAGCGCCTTCGGCCCGTAGCCCGCCATCCACATCGGGATCTCGGGGAGCTCCTTCCGCACCCACGTCAGCTCGAGCTCCTTGCCGTTCCACTCGACCTTGCGCCCGTTCATGAGGTCGCGGATCATCGCGCAGGCCTGCTCGTACTCCGCGACGCGCACCGGCTTCAGCCCGACGACCCGCCGGGACGAGTCGCCCCGGCCGATGCCCATCGCCATCCGCCCGTTCGAGATGTCGTGCAGCGTCGCGTAGCCGCTCGCCGTGACCGTGGGCTCGCGGATGCCGGGATTCGTGACGAAATGGCCCAGCTTCATCGTCGAGGTGCGCTCCGCCGCCATGGTCAGCAGCGGGTACGACTCCTGCCAGAGGATGTGCGAGTCGTACGTCCAGCCGTACTCGAAGCCCTGTTGCTCGGCGAGCTGGATCAGCTCCAGGAACCGCTGATACGGCGGATCGGGCAGGACGGTGACGCCGAAGCTGATCATCGAAGAGCCTCCTGTGCGGAAGGGGAACGAGCATAACGCCTCGAATTTGCAGCCTCAATGAGCTGGACGACGATCGTGCTCGCACTCTCGGCGCTCGCCGGCGCGCCCTCCCACTTCGGCGCGTCCGGCGGCGCGCCATCGGTCATGGCGGTGACCGTGTCACTCGTTCGCGGTCGCCTGCGTCACGCGGCGAGGCGGCGGACGAAGTCGTCCTCGGCGTCGTAGTCGAAGCGGTCGCCCAGATAGCGCGCGGTCGACGGGAGCACCTCGCGCCAGTCGCGGTCCCGCGTCGCCGCGATCAGCCATTCGTAGCCGCGCTCGGCCCACTCCTCGTAGCCGACCACGGGCCGGTAGCCGACGTCGCGCTCCGCCGCGGCCATGTCGACGACCATCGGCTTCGGCGCCGACCATGGCGTTCCCCCGACCGTCTCCGAGGGAGGCGCGCCCGGAAGCAGCAGCTGGGAACGCTCGTGCCCGGCGAGACGCGCGAGCACGCGGGAGATCTCCAGCACGCTGGGCGCGTCGGGATCGCCGCAGTTCAGCGCGCGCGTGCCGGGTCGCTCGGCGACGCAGCGGATCAGCTCGGCCAGGTTCGCGGACGCGGTGGTGTGGAAACGGCTCTCGCCTCCGTAGGCGAGAACGACGTACGGACGCCGGTCGAGAGCGCGCTTCACGAAGTACCACTCGCGGTTGAGCAGGGCGCCAGGGCCGTGAATCGCGCAGGGACGCACCACGGTTGCCGGGACCACGTCCTGCTCGAGCAGCGTCTGCTCCATCGCCACCTTCCCGGGCGAGTAACCCTCCGGGCCGGGCGCGACCCTCGGCTGTGACTCAGGGATCGGCACCGGAAAATCCGGGAAGTCGTGAGGTCCGGTGGACTCGTCGAGCGAACTCCCGTCACGCGCGGCGTAGACTGACGCGCTCGAGATCGCGATCACCGAGCCGACCCGGCCCTCGAGCCCGAGCAGCTGCCGAGCGTCGTCCGCGGTGAAGGGAAGGACGTCGACGAGAACGTCGACGCCCTCGCCGACGGCGTCTTGGAGCGCGCCCTCCTCCCGACGGTCGACGTGGATGACGCGAGCGCCGTCGAGCTCCTCGGGAGCCGGGCGCTCGCCGCGACTGGCGGCGACGACGTCCCAGCCCGTCTCGAGCAGACGAGGCACGGCGGCGCGCCCGATCAGCCCCGTTCCGCCGAGCACGAAGACGGTCCCTGCCACCGCGGGAAGCTAGCTCGCCGCCAGCGCCTGCCGCGGCGGCAGGTAGAGAAGCGATGCCGCGCACAGCAAGCCGACGACAGCGAAGCCGATCCTGCCGTCGCCCGGCAGCGAGAACGCGAGGCCGAGCAGCGGCGTCCCCACCACGATCGCGAACGCCGCCCACGTGTTCACGAGCCCGATGGCCGCTCCGGGAGCGTCGGGCCGCGCGCGCTGCGCGCCCGCGAACGCGGGCGCGAACGGGATGCCTGCGGCCAGGCCGAGCACGAGGCAGGCGACCGCGAGCACCGGCACGGGCGCGGTCAGGGCGAGCGCCAGCGTTCCGACGGCGCCGGCGGCGAGGCTCCACGCGACGAGCGCGAGCGAGCGGTTCGGATACCGCCGGACGAGCCAGCCGCCGAGCGGTCGCGTGAGCAGGCCGGCGGCGAGCGTGGAGGCGCCGAGCGCGCCGGCCAGCTCGCTTCCGGCACCGGCGTCCTCGAGACGCGTGACCGCCCAGTTCCCCACGACCGCGCTCAACCCGAACGAGGCCGTGTGGATGGCCGACAAGCGGTACAGAAGCGGATCGGTGAGGACGCTCCCGATTCCGGCGGCGGCTCGGCCGACGGTGCGACGCGCGGCGGACGGCGCAACCGCCAGCAAGATCGCGGAGACCGCCGCGAGAACGACCGACGAGGCGAACGGCGCCCGCCAGTGCAGACCGTTCTCGAGCAGCGGCACGACCGCGAGCGCGAATCCTCCACCGCCCACTGCGGCACCGCCGTAGAGACCCTGAGCCGCCGCGGAGCCGCCGCCGGCGCGGATGTAGTCGCTGCCCGCCACGAAGCCGAGGCCGGTACCGACGCCCGCAAGCGCGCGGGCCGCGAGCCCGAGGCCGAGATCCGGTGCGGCGAGCGCGACGAGATTGGCGCCGCAGAGCACGAGCGCCGCGCCGATCCCTGCGCGCCGGGCCCCGAAGCGGTCGACGAGGATCCCCGCCGGCACCTGCATCGCCATGTGCACGAGGAACAGCGCGGTCGTCAGCAGCCCGACGGTCGCGAGCGCGACGCCGTAGCCGTCGGCGACGCTGCGAGCGACCGCTCCCACGTTCGCGATGTTCCAGCCGACGGCGAGGCCGAGGCCGACGCCGGCCGTCGTCGCTAGCGCGCGGTGATCCAGTCGATCGCCTTCGATGCGAGGCGGTCCAGCGCCTGCACGGAGAGCTCGAGGTGCTCGGGCTTCGTGTCCTCGACCTTCGTGTGCGAGAGCCCGCGCAGGCTCTGCACGAACAGCATCACCGTCGGGACTCCCGCGCGGGCGACCTCGGCCGCGTCGTGCAGCGGTCCGCTCGGGAGGCGGTGGGACGTGCCGGCCACCTCGCGAACGGACTCCTCCGCCAGCGCGACGAGCTCCTCGTCGAACAGGATCGGCTGGATGTGCCAGATCGGTTCCCACGACACGTCCACGTCCTCCTCGCGCGCAAACCGCTCCGACGCCTCCTTCGCCTCCTGCAGCATCCGCGCGAGGGTGCCGGCGTCCATGTTGCGCTGGTCGAGCAGCTGCTCCGCCGTCTCGACCACCGACGTGACGATCCCGGGCTTGCAGACGACACCGCCCGACGTGCAGACGGCTCCCGGGCCGGCACGCCGCGCGATTTCGCGGATCTCGAGCGCGAGCTTGGCGGCGCCCGCGAGCGCGTCGCGCCGCTGGTCCATCGGCGTCGAGCCCGCGTGCGCGGCCTGGCCCTTCCAGGTGACCAGGTGGCGCTCGACCCCGAACGTCCCGATCACGGCGCCGAGCGGCAGGTCCATCGACTCGAGCACCGGCCCCTGCTCGATGTGCAGCTCGAGGTACGCGGCCGCGCTCCCGAGCTGCCTGCGCGCGTCGAGCGCGCGGTCGAGGTCGACGCCGTGCTGGCGCAACGCCTCGGGCAAGGCGACGCCCTCGGCGTCGGTCTGTCGGCGGAGGTCCTCTTGGTCGTCCATCGTCCCCGACGCCGCGCTCGAGCCGAAGAGGCTGCGCCCGAAGCGTGCGCCCTCCTCGTCGGCCCAGTTGACGAGCCGCACCGTCACCGGCGGCCTGCCGTCCTCGGCGATCCGGCGCAGCACCTCCACCGCAGCCGTGACGTTGAGGGCGCCGTCGAGCCAGCCGCCGTTCGGCACCGAGTCGATGTGGCCTCCGAGCAGGAGCGCGCGCTCGTCGGCTCCGCGCAGCGTGAACCACTGGTTGCCCGCCTCGTCGACCTCCTCCTCGAGGGGAAGGCCGGCGAGCTTCTCCCGCAGCCACTCGCGCCCGCGCTCCCACGTCTCCGTCCAGGCGACGCGCTGCGCTCCGTTCTCGTCGCCGGTCAGCTCCTGCAGCTCGCGCAGCTCCGAAACCGTCCGCGCCGGTTGCAGCGGCATCGCACAGACCCTAACGCCGAGCCCGATTGTGGTAAGCAGTAGCGCGATGGCCTACGCGGCGACCGTGCGGGGGCGGACGGAGCCGGCGTGGCGGGCGCGCATCCTGCCCGCGCTCGGCCGCATCGCGATGCTCGTCGTCGTGCTCGCGGCGCTCTGGGCCCTGTGGGAGGCCTATCGCTGGTTCGGCATCACGCGCGGGGTGACGTGGCCGTTCCCGGTCAACGACGTCACGATGCCGCACCTGCACGAGATCGTCGCGCAGCTCTTCGAGCCGTCGCGGGTAAACGGCCCGCTCCTGATCGACCTGCTCTACCACTCGGCCGTCTTCACGGCGAAGGAGGCAGCCGCCGGCTTCCTCCTCGGCGCCCTCATCGGCTTCGCGATCGCCGTCGTGCTCGCGCACTCGAGGATGCTCCAGCGCGGATTCCTGCCTTACATCGTCGCGTCCCAGACCGTCCCGATCCTGGCAATCGCGCCGATGGTCGTCGTCGGGCTCGGCAGCAAGGGCGTCGAGGGCTGGAAGTCCGTCGCGGTGCTGGCCGCCTACCTCACGTTCTTCCCCGTCGCCATCAACACGCTGCGGGGGCTCCAGTCGCCCGATCCGCGCTCCGTCGAGCTGATGCGTTCGTACGCTGCCAGCCGCTGGGCGATCCTGTGGAAGCTCCGCGTCCCCGCGTCGCTCCCGTTCCTGTTCACGGCGCTGAAGATCTCGGCGACGGCGAGCGTCGTCGGCGCGATCATCGGCGAGGCGCCCTCCTCGATCCAGGACGGCCTGGGCGGGGCGATCGTCAACTTCAACCAGTACTACTCGCTCGAGCCGAAGAACCTCTGGGCGACGAACATGGTCGCCGCGGCGCTCGGCATCCTCTTCTTCCTGGCTGTCGTCGTGGCCGAGCACCTCGTCGTGAGACGCGCGCCGGAGCACGTGGCATGACCGAGGCGACAGCACCTGCGGTCGTCTCGCTTCGCGGCGTGGGCAAGCAGTTCGGGAAGGCGGGCGTGGTCGCGCTCGACGGGATCGACCTGGAGATCGCGCCGCGCGAGTTCGTCTCCCTGATCGGGCCGTCGGGCTGCGGCAAGTCGACGCTGCTGCGGATCGTCGGCGACCTGACCCAGCCGACCGCGGGCGAGATCGTCGTGAACGGCAAGAGCGC
>JBKOYJ010000048.1:0-22455 GCA_046725345.1 Actinomycetota bacterium
GGTGTGAAGCCCAGAGACGTTGTTGACGCCGCGCTGAGGCGCTGACGTCAAAGAGCCCTCCTAGGGTGCGGCTTGTCGGAGTCGCGACCACTAGGAGGGCTCGATGATTCTTCATGCTAATGCGGTTCTCTCTCGCCGCCAGCGGCGGCGGGTGTTCGAGCTGGTTGCTGCGGGGGCGACGGTGACGGCGGCGGCGCTTGCGGTCGGCTGCTCGCGGCAGACCGCCTCGAAGTGGGTCGGACGCGGCCGGCGCGGCGAAGGCTTCGATGATCGCTCCAGCCGGCCCCGGCGCTCGCCTCGTCGGACACCAGCGCATGTCGAGCAGGCGGTGCTGCGCGCGCGGCGCGAGCTGCGCCTCGGCCCGCACCCGCTCGGTTGGATGCTCGGCGTCGCGGCCTCGACGGTGCACGCGATCCTGCGTCGTCACGAGTGCTCGCGGTTGCGTCAGCCCCAGCCTGCGCGAGTCGTGCGCTACGAGCGCGAGCGGCCCGGCGAGCTCGTCCACCTCGACGCGAAACGGCTCGGCCGGATCGCGCGTGAGCGGGACGCCAGCGGGCGCCTACGCGGCAAGAAGGGCCGCGCCGGCTGGCTGTCGGTTTTCGTTGCCGTCGACGACGCCAGCCGGCTCGCCTATGCCCGCAGCTACCCCGACGAGACGACGAACTGTGCCCTCGCGTTCCTCAACGACAGCCTCCAGTTCTTCGAGCGCCAGGGGCTGACGATCGAGAGCGTGCTGACCGATAACGGCCCCTGCTTCAAGCGCGGCTGGGGCGCCGGCTGCAGCGCACTCGGCCTCGAGCCGCTGCGCACACGGCCCCGCCGCCCGCAAACCAACGGCAAAGCCGAGCGCTTCATCCGAACACTGCTCGAGGACTGGGCCGGCGGCGACTACCACGACGAGCAGCAACGCCAACACGCGCTCCCGCGCTACCTCGACTTCTACAATCGCCACCGCCATCACCGCGCCCTCGGCGGGCAGACACCGCTTCAGCGCGTCAACAACGTCCTTGGGACGAACACCGGGGTTCCCCCACGGCCCCCCTCCGTGGGTCCGACTCGGGCTCCGCTTCGCGGAGCCGAGTCGCCTTGGGCGAGCCCAAGCGTCGCTTTGCTGGGTTGATTGTCGGCTAATTTTCTGGGACATGGAACAGGTCCTCGTACTGAACGCGAGCTACGAGCCGCTCAACGTCACGACCGTACGGCGGGCGCACGTGCTCGTGTTCAAGGGCAAGGCCGAGGTGATCGAGAAGCTCGAGCGGCCGCTCCACTCGGCGACCACCACGTACCCGTGGCCGCACGTGATCCGGCTCGTCCACTATGTCCGCGTGCCGCGCGCCGTGCAGCGCAAGATCTCACGCCGGGCGCTCTTCGCCCGCGACGGCTGGCGGTGCGTGTACTGCGGGACCGCGAGCTCGCGCTTGACGCTCGACCACGTCGTTCCGCGCAGTCGAGGCGGCGACTCCGTGTGGGAGAACGTCGTGACCGCGTGCGCCCCCTGCAATCACCGCAAGGGAGACCGGACCCTGGAGGAGGCGAGGATGGAGCTACGCTACCCGCCGCGCGCGCCCGCGCCCGTGCTGTTCATCCAGCTCGCCGCTCCGAAGATCCCCGACGGCTGGCAGCCGTACCTCGGTGCCTTCGGCGCAGCGACCGCGGCGTAGCCGCGTGGGATTCACCTGCAGCGTCTGCGGCGAGTACCACGACGAGACGCTGCGCGACGTGCGTGCCGGGCTTCCCGAGCCCGTCTTCGCGCTCGGTGAGGCCGAGCGCGAGGAGCGGGTGGAGGTCGGCGACGACTGGTGCCGGTTCCTGGACAGCTCGGGCGAGATGCGCCACTACATGCGAGGGCTGCTCCACCTCCCCGTTCGCGAGGACACGGGCGACTTCCGCTTCGGCGTCTGGGTCGAAGTGTCGGCCGAGGACTTCCAGTGCCTGTGGGAGCTCTGGAGCGACGTGCGCGGTCACGAGAGCGCGCCGTTCTTCGGCCGCCTTGCGAACGAGCTCACCTCGTATGGCGGGACCGTCGGCCTCCCGGTCGCGCTCCAGCTACGCGAGGTGAGCGTGCTGCCCGCGGTCGTCGTGCTCACCTCAGACCATCCGCTGGGGCACGACCAGCGCGCCGGTATTACGGCGGGCGCCGCCCAGCGGCTCGCAGAGGCGGTTCTGCACTAGCCTCGCTCGGCCGGCAGGCCGCGCCGGCACCACTCGCTCCAGGATCCTGGGTACAGCTTCGCGTCGTGTCGTCCGGCCCGCGCGAGCTCGAGCAGCGTCACGCACGACGTCACCCCCGAGCCGCAGTAGACGACGATCTCGTCTGCCGTGAGGACGTCCTCGGGGACCGCGCGGGAATCGGCGTACGGAAGGTTGCGCGCACCGGGGATCCGGCCCGCGACCGGATCGATCGGCTCCGTCTCGCCGCGGAAGCGCTCGGGCGCCCGCGCGTCGAGGACGACAAGGCCGGGGTCCGTGAGACCGGCGACCAGGTCCTCCGCCTCGATCGTGTCGCCGCTGCGCAGGCGCGGCGTGAACGTCGCCGGCTCGATCTCCTCCTCGCCGGGCCGGAGCGGTCCCATCCAGGCGTCGAGGCCTCCTCGCAGCACGCCGCAGTCTTCGTGGCCGAAGTGGCGCAGCAGCCACCAGAGGCGCTCGGCTCCGCCCATCGACCCGTAGGCGACGACGAGCACGCCCTCGCCGATTCCGGCTCGTGACGCGGCGGCCGCGAACTCGTCCGGATCGGGGAGCGGGTGCCGGCCGCGCTCGCCCGGCGGCGAGGCGAGATCGCGGTCGACGTCGAGGAAGCTCGCGCCGGGGATGTGGCCCTCCAGGTACAGCTCACGCCCTCTCCGCGGGTTCCCGAGCTCCCAGCGGCAGTCCACGAATTGGACGTCCATGGCGGCGAGTGTGACAGGCCGCCCGGCGGCGGCGTAGAAGCGGCGACCCCGTACGGAGGAGACACGATGAAGCTCACGCACCTCGCGCTTCTGGCCGCCTTGGGACTGGCTGCGGCGGCGCTGATCGGAGTCGGTCGCCCCGAGCCGGCGCGAAGCGAGGACGACGCGTCGCGCCATGTCACCGTCACCGGAACCGGGACGGTCGAGTCCGTGCCCGACGTCGCGTCGTTCAGCTTCGGCGTCGAGAGCCGAGGCTCGACGGCGAAGGAGGCGCTTGCCGCCAATACCTCGGAGCTGCGCCGCGTGATCGAGGCGCTGCGCGCCCAAGGCATCTCGTCGAAGGACATCCGCACCGAGCAGGTCTCGCTCATGCCCGAGCTCGACGACAACGGGCGCACCGTCGTCGGCTACGCGGCGTCCAACTCGGTGCGTGCCGAGATCGACGATCTCGGCGACGCGGGCACCGTGGTGGACGCAGCGGTCGGCGCCGGCGCGAATCAGGTCTCCGGCCCTGCGCTCTCCCGCGAGAACCAGAGCGAGCTCTACACGAAGGCGCTGCAGGCGGCGGTCGCGGAGGCGCGCGAGAAGGCGGAGGCGCTCGCCGGCGCCTCCGACGCGTCGGTCGGACGCGTGCTCACGATCGATGAGACGGGTGCCGCAGGTCCGCCCGTCCCCTACTACGCGGAGCGCGCCGCTGGCCCCACCGCCCTCGCGACCACGCCAATCGAGCCGGGCACGGAGCGAATCCACGCCCAGGTTCGCGTCACCTTCGCTCTCGGCTAACCGCGATGTCCGCACAGGCCACTGTCCCAGGGACTGTCCCTGGGACAGTGGCTCATTTCGCCGAGGGAACCGGCGCCGGCCGTTTCCCTAGCAGTCGAAGTACAGCGCGAACTCGGCGGGATGCGGCCGGAGCCGCACGGTGTCGATCTCGTTCTCGCGCTTCCACGCGATCCACGTCTCGATCAGCTCTCGCGAGAACACGCCGCCCTTGAGCAGGAACTCGTGGTCGGCCTCGAGAGCGTCCAGCGCCTCGCCGAGCGAGCCCGGAACCTGCGGCACTGCCGCGTCGGCGTCGGTCTCCTCGAAGAGGTCGTAGTCCGCGGGAGCGCCCGGATCGAGGCCGCGCTCGATTCCGTCGAGCCCCGCCATCAGCATCGCCGCGAAGGCGAGGTACGGGTTCGCGGCGGCGTCGGGGCAGCGGAACTCGACGCGCTTGGCCCTCGGCGACTGCGAGTACATCGGGATCCGGATGCACGCCGAGCGGTTGCGCTGCGAGTAGACGAGATTGACGGGCGCCTCGAAGCCGGGGACGAGTCGCCGGTACGAGTTCGTCGTCGGCGCGCAGAACGCGAGCAGCGCCGGTGCGTGCGCGAGCAGGCCGCCGACGTAGGTGCGCGCGAGCTGCGAGAGCCCTGCGTAGCCGGACTTGTCCGCCATCAGCGGCGTTCCCTCCGCCCACAGCGACTGGTGCGTGTGCATGCCCGAGCCGTTGTCGCCGAAGATCGGCTTCGGCATGAACGTGACGGTCTTCCCCGCCGCACGGGCGACGTTCTTGACCACGTACTTGTACGTCATCACCTGGTCGGCCATCCGCGTCAGCGTCTCGAAGCGCAGGTCGATCTCGCACTGGCCGCCGGAGGCGACTTCGTGGTGGTGGAACTCACACGGGATGCCCAGCCGCTCGAGCGTCAGGACCATCTGGGTGCGGAGGTCGTGAAGGCCGTCGTTGGGCGCCGCCGGGAAGTACCCCTCCTTCGGCCGCGCCGTGTAGCCGAGCCCGGGCTTGCCGGAGTTCCAGAAGCCCTCGGCCGAGTCGACGGCGTAGCGCGCCCCGTTCGGCGCGAGCTCGTAGCTGACCTCGTCGAGCACGAAGAACTCGCACTCGGGACCGAAGTAGGCGGTGTCGGCGATGCCGGTCGACCGCAGGTAGGCCTCGGCGCGACGCGCGACCCGGCGCGGATCCTTCGCGTACGGCTCGCGCGTGACGGGATCGACGATCTCGCACACGAGCGACAGCGTCGGCGTGTCGGTGAACGGGTCGAGGATCGCTGTCTCGGCCTGCGGCATCAGCAGCATGTCGCTCTCGGAGATCCCCTGCCAGCCGCGGATGGAGGAGCCGTCGAAGCCGAGCCCGTCGTCGAACGCAGACTCGTCGAACGCCCGCACGGGCAGCGTCATGTGCTGCCACGTCCCGAGCAGGTCGCAGAACTTGAGATCGACCATCGCGGCGCGCGTCTCGCCCGCCCACTGCAGCGCCTCGCGAGCCTCCGGCTTCGTCTCGCCGCCGTTCGCGAGGTAGTGCTTGAACTCGACTTCGGCCATTCCGCCTCCTTCGGTCGGACCACGAAAAAGCCCCGGGACGCCGAGAGCATCCCGAGGCGACATCGCCTGGACTCCCCGCGTCGGCGCCGAGAGTCCGCGCGAGACGCTAGCACGCTGCACGGACGGCGATACCGTGTGCGCGATGCGCGTTCGCGCGGCTCTCCTCGCCGCATGTCTCGTCGCCCTCGCCGCAGCCGCGGCGGACGCCCCGCGCCTCCAGGCGCAGGGCGCGGCAGGCCCGCGCTACTACCTCGCGCTCGGCGACTCGCTCGCGGCGGGGACGCAGCCTGGGACGCTGTTCAGCGGCGAGGGATACGCCGATCAGCTGCTCGTCCTCGAGCGCCCACGCTTCCCGGGCCTCGTGCTCCGCAAGCTCGCCTGTCCCGGCGAGACGTCGACCGCGTTCCGTCGCGGCGGGCGCTGCCCGTATCCGAAGCGAACGCAGCTCGCGCAGGCGGCGGCGTTTCTACGTGCGCACCGCGGCCGCATCGCGTTCGTCACGATCGACATCGGCGCCAACGACTACCTGCGCTGCCGCACCGCGCAGATCGGCTGCGCGGCCGGCGCCTTCAACGGCGTCCGCAAGAACCTCCCGCCGATCCTGCGGACGCTGCGAACGGCGGCCGGGCCGCGCGTTCCGATCGTCGGGATGGAGTACTACGCGCCGCTGCTCGCCCGCTGGCTCAACGGGCCGTCAGGGCAGCTCGAGGCTCGCGCGCACGCCGCCTTCGTCATCGGCGGAAACGCGCTTCTTCGCGAGCTCTACCGCCGCGGCCACGCGCGCGTGGCCCGCGTGGAGTCGGCGTTCGCGACGCGCGACTTCAAGCACACGGAAGCTCTCTCGGACGGCGTAATCGTCCCGCGCAGCGTTGCCCGCGTCTGCCGGCTGACGTGGATGTGCGCGAAGACCAACATCCACCCGAACCGCGAGGGCTACGGCGTGATCGCGCGTTCCTTCGCCGCGGCGCTCCGCTGAGGCGGCCTCAGCAGTGGCGGATCTTCGCGCAGGCCTTGGCGATCGGAATCGCGAAGTTCACGTTCTGGCCGCCCCCGGCGACGAGCACGCCGACGACGTGACCGTTCTTGTCGACCGCCGGCCCGCCCGAGTTGCCCGGGTTCGCGGCGGCGTCAGTCTGGATCGCGTCCCGCGTGACGCGGCTGACCACGCCCGTCGTCACGGTCCCCTCCAGCCCGAACGGGCTCCCTGCCAGCAGGAGCTGGTCGCCGACTCGCGGCGGCCGTCGCCGCGGCGCCTGCCACAGCGGGATTGCTCCGGCGGGGCGGCCTGAGATCCGCACCACGGCGAGGTCGTTCCTTCTGTCCACGCGGACGATCTCGCCGCTCCACGACCCGCCCTTGCGGCTGACGGTCACGAACGCGCCGCCGGCGGTGTCGGCGACGTGCCCGGCTGTGACCAGGTAGGTCGCGCCGGCCTCGCGCCAGCCGACGAACCCGGTCCCGAGCCCGCCGTCCGTCTCCACGGTGAAGACGCTTCGCAGCATGCTGTGGGCGAGGCCCGTCACGCCCCGGTCGCGCCGCTTGATGCGCCGCTCCGCGGCATCGACCTCTCCCGCGAGTGCGCTGTTTCGCTTGTCGAGCCGGGCCTCGGCTGTCCGTAGGTCGGCCCGGAGCGCGTCGAGCTGCGACTCGTGCCGCCGCTCGCCGACGAATGCGAACGCGGCGAGCCCCAGGGCGGCGAGCGCCGTCACAGCCGCGACGGCGCCCGCGCGCGACGACCGGACCGTGGGGTAACCCTCGGCGTACACGACGCTCCCTGCGTCGTCGCGCGGGGCAGGCTCGGGCATCCCCCGGAGGAGTGAGTTGTGCAGCTCGGGAGGAGCAGCTAAGGTCTTCTCGCGATGCTGCTCTTCGGCTGAGAACGCCTACTCGCTGCGCGCGCCCCGCCGCGGGGCCGTCGCGCCGTCCTGTTCTCGCAGTCCCATCTCGAGGAGCACCGCATGACCCAGGCAGTACCGATGACGAACGATCGAGACGCGCCCCGCCGGGCGCCGGCGATGCCTGCCGTCGAGGTCGTCGAGCTGCGCAAGGAGTTCCTCAGGCGCGACGGGAGGGGCCGGCTGCGGCGGCGGAAGCAGCGGGTAGCGGCGCTCGCCGGGGTCACGTTCTCGATGCGTCGCGGCGAGACGCTGGCGATCCTGGGCCAGAACGGCTCGGGCAAGTCGACGCTGGTCCGCCTGCTCTCGACGCTGCTCCTCCACGACGGCGGTGAGGCGCGCATCTTCGGGCACGACGTGTCCACGGAGTCGCGTGCCGTCCGCCGGCTCGTCAACCGCGTCTCGGTGGAAGCCTCGTTCTTCAAGAAGATGTCCGCGGCCGAGAACCTCGGCTACGCCGCGCGGTTCTACGGCCTGAGCCCGCGCGCGACGCGTGGCGAGATCCCGCGCATTCTCGAGCGCGTGGGCTTCCCCGCCGAGCGCATCCGCCACTCGATGGAGGACCTCTCGCGCGGCACACAGCAGAAGGTCGCGCTCGCGCGCGCGCTCTTGACCTCGCCGGTCGTGCTACTGCTCGACGAGCCGACGACGGGGCTCGACCCGCGCTCGAAGCTCGAGGTGCAGCAGTTCATCCGCGACATCCGCGCCGACCACGACGCGACCATCCTGCTCTGCACGCACGACCTCGCAGAGGCAGAAGCGCTCGCCGACCGCGTCGGCATCCTCGACCGCGGACGCCTCGTCGCGCTCGCCGATGCCGACGAGCTGAAGCTCCGCTACGGGGCGGAGACGCTCGAGGAAGCGTTCTTCGCCGCCACGGGCCGGGCATTCGACGAGGAGGAGGGGGATCGGGGATGAGGATCTCGGTCGCACTCCCCGCCCCCGTCCGCCACGAGCTGATCGGCCTCTCGGGCGTCGTCGAGCGCAACCTCTACCTCGTCAAGCGCTACATCTGGTGGGACGTCGCGTTCTTCGTCTGGACGGTCGCCAACACGTTGACGATCACGTTCATCGCGAAAGGGATCGACGCGGCGGGCGGCCAGATCGACGTCAACCGGATCACCACCATGCTCCTGATCGGCGCGGTCATCTGGGCCTACCTCGGGATCATCTTCGAGATCCTGATCGAGACGGTCGCGTGGGAGCGCTGGGAGGGGACGATCGAGTACACGTTCATGGCGCCGCTCGCCCGGCCGGTCCACCTGTTCGGGATGGGAGTGTTCGCCGTGCTCTACGGCGTCGTTCGCGCCGTGCTGCTCTTCGGCGTGGTCGCCGCGTTCTTCGACCTCGAGATGCCGAACGCCAACTTCAGCGCGGCGCTGGTGCTGCTGCTGCTGGCGTCGGTGTCCTTCATGGGGATCGGGATCATGACCGCGGTTCTGCCGCTGATCTCGCCCGAGAAGGGGACGCAGCTCGGCTACATCGCGCAGGGCATCCTGCTCGTCGTCTCGGGCGTCTACTACCCGGTTTCGGTGCTGCCCGAGTGGATGCAATGGATCGCGACGATCTCCCCCGCGACGTATGCGCTCGAGGGAGCGCGGTCTGCGATCCTCGAGGGTGACGGCGTCGGCGCGCTCTGGAAGGACATCTGGCCGCTCATCCTGATCGGGCTCGCGTCCGTTCCCCTCGGACTCTCGGTGTTCGCGCGCGGCGAGCGCTACGCCAAGCAGCACGGCAAGCTGAAAAGGAGCGGGTGAACCCCTGGTCCCCCCGCTGGCCCCTCCCCTCCTCTCTCAGCTCGTGAGCTCACACACGGCTAGAGGCGCGAACGCGACGGGTTGCTGTCCGTCTGACACGACGAGTCGACACGCTGGGATCTCCTCCCAGCCGCCGGTTCGATGCCGGCTCGGATAGACTCGCGCGGTCAAACGAGGCGACGCGGCCTCAGGCGCACGCCGCCTGGGGCCTTTCGTGTTTTCGAGGAGGTTGCGATGGCGCAGGTCGAGACGAAGACCCGGGCGACGAGCGATCCAGCGATGCGACAGGAGGTTCTGGGCCGCGTCGAGCAAGAGGGCGTGCAGTTCGCGCTCCTGTGGTTCACCGACATCGAGGGGCATCTGAAGAGCTTCGCGATCACTCCCGGCGAGCTCGCAGACGCCCTCGACGACGGCATGGGCTTCGACGGCTCGTCCATCACCGGCTTCAACGCGATCGAGGAGTCGGACATGGTCGCGATCCCCGATCCGGCCACTTTCCAGCTGATGCCGTGGAGGGAAGGCGAGACGAAGGTCTGCCGGATGATCTGCGACGTCGTCACGCCCGACGGGAACCCGTACGAAGGCGATCCGCGCTACGTGCTGCGCCGGGCGCTGGAGCGCATGAAGAGCATGGGCTTCGACACCTTCAACGTGGGGCCGGAGCTCGAGTACTTCTACTTCAAGTCGAACGACGGCACCGAGACCCTCGACGAGGGCGGCTACTTCGCGATGACGACGATGGACGCGGCCGGCGAGCTGCGCCAGGAGACGGTCACGGCGCTCGAGTCGATGGGGATCCCGATCGAGTACGTCCACCATGAGGTGGGGCCCTCACAGCACGAGATCGACATGCGCTACGCGCCGGCGCTGGACATGGCCGACTTCACCCTCACCTACCGCCTGATCGTGAAGGAGATCGCGGCCAAGAACGGGGTCTACGCGACCTTCATGCCGAAGCCGATCTTCGGCGAGAACGGCTCGGGGATGCACACGCACCAGTCGCTCTTCAGCGACGGGCGCAACGCGTTCTTCGACGGCGACGACAAGTGGCATCTCTCCGAGGCAGGGAAGGCGTTCATCGCGGGGCAGCTCCGCCATGCGCGCGAGCTCTCGGCGGTCTTCGCGCAGTGGGTGAACTCGTACAAGCGGCTCGTTCCGGGCTACGAGGCCCCGGTCTACTGCGCGTGGTCGCAGCGCAACCGCTCGGCGCTGATCCGGATCCCGGTCTACAAGCCCGGGCACGAGCAGGCGACGCGCGCCGAGATCCGCTGCCCGGATCCGGCCTGCAACCCGTACCTCACGTTCGCATGCCTGCTGCACGCGGGGCTGGAGGGCATCGAGCAGGGGTACGAGCTGCCCGAGCCGATGGAGACGAATCTCTACCACCTGACTGCCGAGCAGCGGCGCGAGCGTGGGATCGTCTCGTTGCCGGAGACGCTGGGCGAGGCGATCGACGAGCTGTCGCAGTCCGAGCTCGTGCGGAAGGCGCTCGGCGCCCACATCTTCGACAACTACGTGAAGCTGAAGCGCGGCGAATGGGACGAGTACCGCGTGCAGCTCACGTCATGGGAGCTCGAGCGCTACTTACCCGCGCTCTAACCAGACGGACCGCGCCCGCGGCGCGTAGGACGCAAGCCCCACCTCTCGGCGCTCCGGAGGGCGTCGCCCAAGAGTCGTACAGCGCGTAACCGCTCGTGGGCTTCGGCGGGACCGCGCTCCCGCCGAAGCTACATCAGAGTGGGGTACATCGAGCTGGGAAGGAGGGGGCCAACGGGGGAACCCTGGGTTCCCCCGTTACAAAAAGCGGCGGATCTGGTCGCGCTCGACGCTGAGGCCGATCCGGCCGGCGGCTCCGTCGATGTCCTCGATCGCCTCGGCCGGAACCAGGCGACGGCGGCGTGAGAGGAAGCCGGTGCGGACGGCGAGGGCGTCGGGCACGTCCGGCGCGGTGCCGTACATCGGGCACTCGACCGTGCCGATGACCCTTCCGCGGATGTCG
Source organism: Actinomycetota bacterium (assembly GCA_046725345.1). Lineage (GTDB taxonomy): Bacteria > Actinomycetota > Thermoleophilia > Gaiellales > Gaiellaceae > JBKOYJ01. The sequence goes on from JBKOYJ010000048.1 coordinate 10,868, forward strand.
GCGACCACGTAGCCGGCGGTTCCTCGCAGGTCGTAACCGGTCACGGACACGCGCGGGACGCTATTCCCGGCCTGCAAAGAAACTGACGTGCGAGCGGTAAGGAGTTTGTAAGCCCTCGCGCGGCTCGCGTCAACGGGCCGCGACGGCGGTCCGGAGGCGACGAAGCAGCGGGCGCAGGTCAGTCGGCTCGAGGCCGGACCCAATCCCGACGCCGATCGCCCCGGCGGCGACGAAGTCCTCTGCGTTCGCCGCGGTGATGCCGCCCACGCCGACGAACCGCGCCTCGGGGAACGGTCCCGCGAGCGCGCGAATCCACGCCGGCGTCAGCTCTGCGGCCGGGAAGAGCTTGAGCGTCCGGCAGCCGAGCGCGAGTGCGGCCTGCACCTCCGACGGCGTCGCGACGCCGGGCAGGTAGGGCAACGCGAGCTCACGCGCTGCGCGCACGGCCTCCTCCGAGAGCCCGGGTGCGACCGCGAAGCTGCTTCCGGCGAGTGCGACGGCCCGCAGCTCCGCCTCCGTGCACACCGTCCCGGCTCCGGCGCGACGCCCGAGCGCGGATGCACGTTCGCACACCGCCCGCAGCGCTGCGAGATCGCGGTCGCCGGCGATGGATACCTCGACGAGCTCGACGCCCGCCTCCCAGCACGCCTCGGCCAAGGCGACGGAGCGCCCCGGGTCGTGCCCGCGCAGCACCGCGAGAACCGGTGCCGCCGCCAGGCGATCCGCGAAGAAGTCGACTACTGACGTGGCCACGTCGAGGTGCGTTTGACCAACGCATCGCGGGTTATAGCTTGATTTCATGCAGCGAGTCTCCGACTCGCTAGACGAAACAAGGAGGGCGTGATGGGATGGAGAGGTAGGGTCGGAGTGGGCGGCCTCCTCGTGCTCGCCATCGCCGTCGCCGCGGCGACGGCATCGAGTTCGACGAGTGACCGCAGGCCGACTGCATCCGCTCCGCAGGCCGCGACGATGGTCGCTTCAAAGGCGAGCTGCGGCGCGCTGAAGAAGAAGACGTCCGGGGCGAGGATCGCGTACATGCCTCCCGGCCTCGAGTTTCCGTACTACATCGGAATCGGCGTCGGCGTGAAGCAGTTCGCGAAGAAGTACCACTACAAGACGTTCACCAGCTCGCCGCAGAGCGGCGCCGACTACGCGGGACAGGCCGCGAGAATGCGCGACGTCATCACCAGCGGCGTCGACGGAATCATCTTCCACACCCACAACAACAGCGCGACGGCGCCGCTCGTGAAGCAGGCGGTCGATAAGGGCATCGCCGTCGTGATCGTCAACCAGGACCTCACGGCGTTCCCGGCGCCGATTCACGCTGTCGTCGGGTACCGCGAGCGGAAGACCGACCGCAAGATGGGCCGGTACGCGGTTCAGCTCGCGCACGGGAAGGCGAAGATCGGACTGATCGAGGGTCTCCCCGGCTACGACTCGACGGAGCGGATCGGCGGCTTCAAGGACGGGATCAAGGGACACGCGGGGATGAAGGTCGTCGCGTCGCAGCCGGGCGGCTGGAACGTGCCGGGCGGCAACAAGACGGCGCTCGACATGCTGCAGGCGCACCCCGAGATCACGATGATCTTCGCCGCGAACGACTTCATGGCGGAGGGCGCCTACCAGGCCGCCAAGACGCTGCACAGGAAGAACCTCAGCATCCTCGGCAGCGACGGCGACACGAACGCGTTCGAGCTCATCTACAAGAAGACGCAGTACAAGGCGACCATGAACACGGTCCCGGTGGTGCAGGGCCAGGTCGCCATGCGCGTCATGCACCAGTGCCTGTCGCACACGTTCAAGGGCTTCTACGTCGAGACGCCCGGCACCCTCGTCACCAGGCAGAACGTGCTCAAGGTGCTGAAGAACTGGGCGCTGCTCTGGCCGAAGCCGTCGCGCCGGTATCCGTAGGCCTCGAACGACGGAGGGCGCGACACGGCGTTGAGATGAAGGCGCAGCCGATCTGGGAGGTGCGGGACCTCTCCAAGACGTTCCCCGGCGCACGCGCGCTCGACGGCGTTTCGCTCCGGCTGGTCGTCGGGGAAGTGCACGCGCTGGTCGGCGAGAACGGGAGCGGTAAGTCGACGCTCGCGAAGTGCCTTTCCGGCACGTATCAGCCCGACACCGGAGAGATCCTCCACCGTGACGAGGTCGTCGAGCTCCGCGATCCGAGCGCAGGACAGGCGCTCGGCGTCGCGACCTTTTACCAGGAGCTCTCGCTCGTTCCCTCCCTGTCCGTGGCGGAGAACGTCCACCTCGGCCGGCTCCCGGGCCGGGGTGGACTCGTCTCGTGGCGCGTCGCGCGCGAGCGCGCGGCGGAAGCGCTGGCGCGGCTGGAGGTCTCCATCGATCTCGACCGTACGGTCGGTGAGCTGTCCGTCGCCGAACAGCAGCTCGTCGAGATCGCGAAGGCGATCTCGCGCGGAGACAGCACGCTGCTGATCCTCGACGAACCGACGGCCGCTCTCGGGGTGGGCGAGGTCGAGCGACTGCACCAGGTCGTTCGCGTCCTCGCGCGCAACGCGGCCGTCCTCTACATCTCGCACCGGCTCGACGAGGTGCTGTCGGTCGCCGACGTCGTCACGGTGCTCCGCGACGGCCGCGTCGTCGACGAGCGCCGAACGGCCGGGGCGACCGTGCAGGAGGTCGCCAGGGTGATGACCGGGCAGAAGCTCGACGACTACCGAGGGCGCGGGGAAGTGGACGTGCGCGAAGACCCGCTGCTGGAGGCACGCGAGCTGCGTACGAAGAGCGGCGTGAACGGCGCGAGCTTCGTGCTTCGGCGGGGGGAAGTGCTCGGCCTGGGCGGTCTGATCGGATCGGGCAGGACCGAGATCGCGCGTGCGCTCTTCGGCGCCGATCGCTTGACCGGCGGCGAGCTCGTGCTCGAGGGCCGCAGGCTCCGGCTGCGCGCGCCCGCCGCCGCGATCGCCGCCGGAATCGCCTACCTGCCCGAGAACCGGAAGGCCGACGGCCTCTTCTTCAACCTGCTCACGCCGCCCAACATCAGCATCGCGCGCCTGGGAGCGGTGAGCACCGGGCCGCTCCTCAACCTCACGAAGGAGTGGCGACGCGCTCGCGCGCTCGCGCGGGAGCTGCGGCTCAGCCCCGGCGCCGAGCGGCGCAACGTCGCCTTCCTCTCAGGCGGAAACCAGCAGAAGGTCGTGCTCGGGCGGTGGCTCTTCGCCGAGGCCAAGGTGCTCGTCCTCGACGAGCCGACCCAGGGGATCGACATTGGCGCGAAGCGAGAGATCTACGCGCTGATCGACGAGCTGACGAGGCGAGGCGTCGGGATCGTCCTGATCAGCTCCGACTACCCGGAGCTGCTGAGCATCTGCGACCGCGTGGCCGTCGTCCGGCACGGGCGGATCGTCCATACCGGTGCGCGAGGGGAGCTGTCGCAGCATGACCTGATCGAGCTTGCCTCCTCGGGCGAGCTCGGGGCCGCGGCATGAGGGGCTTCGGCTTCGCCGGCAGGGCGATCGTCGCCGTGGCGCGCTCGCAGGTCGCCGGGCCGTTCATCATGCTCGCCCTCGTCGTCGTGTTCGCGGCGCTGACGACGGAGCGGTTCCTCAACGGCCAGAACCTCCGCAACCTCGGGTACGGGATGGCGATCGTCGCGATCATCGCGATCGGCTCCACGTTCGTGATCCTGACGGCGCAGATCGACCTGTCGCCCGGGTCGATCGTCGCCCTGACGAGCATGTCGACGGCGGTTCTGCTCACGAAGCACGACGTCTCGCTGGAGCTCACCGTCCTGTTGATGCTGCTGCTCGGCGCAGGCCTCGGCCTCGTCAACGGCTTCTTCTGCTCCTACGGGCGCATCCCGTCGTTCATCTTCACGCTGGCGACGCTCTCGGTGTTCCAGGGACTCGCGTTCCTGGAGACGGACGGCACGCCGATCTTCAACCTTTCCCCGCGGCTCGAGCACAGCTTCTACGGCGAGGTCAAGGGCGTCCCGTATCCGTTCGTCTACGTGGTGGTCCTCTACGCGCTCGCCTGGGCTTACCTCCGCTACACGCACGGCGGCCGGCGGATCTACGCCGTCGGGGGCAACCAGGCGGCGGCGCGCCTCGTCGGCATCAACGTCAACCGCGTGCGGACGAAGGTGTTCGTCGTCGCGGGGACGCTCGCTGCCTTCGGCGGCCTGCTGATGAGCGCTCAGCTGAACTCCGGCTCGCCGGAATACGGCAGGGGGATGGAGCTGCAGGCGATCGCCGCAGCGGTGATCGGCGGCACGAGCCTGTTCGGCGGTCAGGGCAACGTCGTCGCCACGCTCTTCGGCGCGATGATCATCACGATCGTGCAGAACGTGCTCAACCTCCACGCGGTCGGGACCGCATGGCAGAACATCACCACCGGGGTGATCATCTCGCTCGCCGTGGGCATCGACATGTGGCGCGGCCCTGTCGCTCGCGCCATCGTCTCGCGCTGGAGAAGCCTCGGACGGCTACGCGCCGCCGAGCGGGTCGCGGTGGAAGAGCAGGCCGCGTCGCCTATCGCGGGTCCCGGAGAGAATGTTCGTACAAGGCCGTAAGACCGGCTGCCGCGTCAGCCTCGACTACACGTACCGCGGCCTTCCGCTCGCCTACCTCGAGAACGACGCGCTGCGCGTGGGGGTGCTCTCCGGCAAGGGCGCCGACGTCTTCGAGCTCGTGTACAAGCCACGCGATCTCGACGTTCTCTGGCATTCGCCGATTCCGCTCCGCGCGCCGTTCACCGCGACGAGCGCTCTCCCGGAGGGCGCCTTCCACGACTACTACTACGGCGGGTGGCAGGAGATCCTGCCCTCGGCGGGATGGGCAGAGGAGCCGTACCTCGGAGTGCACTACGGCCTCCACGGCGAGGTCTCGCTGCTCCCGTTCGAGGCTCGGGTGCTCGAGGACGATCCCGCGCGCGTGACCGTGGAGCTCGAGACGCGGCTCTACCGGTCACCGCTCCGCCTCCTCCGGCGAATGTCGCTCCGCGACGACGAGCCGGCGTTGTTCCTTAGCGAGCGCCTCGAGAACCAGGGCGCGGTGGAGTTCGCCGTCATGTGGGGCCACCACCCCGCGTTCGGCCCCCCGTTGCTCGACGAGACCTGCGTCGTCCGGACCGTTGCCCGCCGGGTCGACGTGCTCGCGTTCCACCGCAACGGCTTGTGGGAGCCGGGCGAGGGGTACGAGTTCCCGCACGTCCGCAGCCGGCGCACTGGCGAGCTCGAGGACGTAACGCGTGTCCGCGCTCCGAGTACCGGTTCGGTCGACGTGATTCGCTTCACGGGACTCGACGGCGGGTGGTACGGGCTCACGAGCGAGCGTCTCGAAGTCGGCGTCGGCATGGCGTGGGACGAGGCCGTCTTCCCCAGCCTCTGGATGTGGCAGGTCTACGGCGGACATGACGACTATCCCTGGTACGCGCGCACGTACAACTGCGCACTGGAGCCCTTCACGAGCTGGCCGCCTGCGGGGATCGCGAACGCGGTCGCCAACGGCACCGCACGCGTGCTCGCACCGGGCGAGACGATCGAGACCGACCTCGTCGCCGTCTGCTACGAGGGAGACGCGTCGGCGATTGCGCGCGACGGGCGTGTGACGCCGTGACGCAGGCGGGCCCCGACGAGTACGTCGTCCGCGCGGTCGTGCGCGCGGCAGGGCTGCTCGAGCTCCTGCGCATGGGCGACGGCGGCGTCAGCCTGCGCGAGCTCGCCGCGCGCTCCGGTCTCGCCAAGGCGTCGACCTATCGGATGATGCGAACGCTCGAGCAGATCGGGCTGGCAGAGCGCGCCCCGGGGTCCGACCGCTACCGCCTGGGCGTGCGCTGCCTCGAGCTCGGTCAGGCGTACCTCGAACAGACGGACCTGCGCCGGGAGGCACGGCCGGTACTGGAGCGGCTGCTCGCCGACTTCAACGAGACCGTGCACCTCGGCGTGCTCGACGACCTGCGCGTCGTCTATCTCGAGAAGCTCGAGAGCACGCACGCGGTCGGGATCATGATGTCCCGGGTGGGCCGCAGCGCCCCCGCCTACTGCACGGGGCTCGGGAAGGTGCTTCTCGCCGGCGAGCAGACCGACCCCGTCGCGACGCTCGCCCAGCGGAACGAGCTTCGCCGGTACACGCCGAACACGATCTGCGAGCCCGCGAAGCTCCGCGAGGAGCTGAGGCGCGTCCGCGAATGCGGGTACTCGCTCGATCTGGAGGAGCACGAGGCGGGCGTCCGCTGCGTCGCCGCTCCGATTCGCGGCGCGGACGGTACGGTCGTCGCGGCGCTCTCGATCGCCGGCCCCGCGCAACGCCTGCCCGAGGCCAAACTGACGCGGATGCTCGCCGCCGCCGCGATCGCGGCCGGGCGCGAGGTGAGCCGCCGGCTCGGAGCGGCCGGGGAAGCGGTCGCATGATGGTCCTTGCCGTCGACTCGGGAACGACCACGACCCGCGTCTGGGCGCTTGAGAATGGCTCGGTGCGCGCCGGCGCGGCGGGCCGGGCGGGCGCCCGCGACCTCGCGCTGAGCAGGGACCGCGACTGGCTGCTCGACCGCATTCGCGAGCTGGCCGAGCAAGCGCTCGAGCAGCTGCAGCGCGAGTGGAGCGCGGTCGACGCGATCGTCGCCTTCGGGATGATCACGTCGGAGCTCGGGCTCGAGGAGCTGCCGCACCTGACCACGCCCGTGGGCGTCGACGACCTCGTCGAGGCGGTCCAGGAGCGCACATACGACGATTCGCTTCCGGTGCCGCTTCATCTGGTGCCCGGCGTTCGCAACGGCGACGGGAGCGCGCTCGAGCTCGCCGACTTCATGCGCGGCGAGGAGACGGAGGTCGTCGGCCTCCTCTCGCTCGGCCGCGCCGGGCCGCCTCTGCTCTACGTGTCTGTGGGATCGCACTCGAAGCTCGTCGCGGTCGACGGCGACGGTCGCATCGAATGGAGCGCGACGACCCTGTCGGGCGAGCTCCTGTGGGCGCTCCACCGGGAGACGATCCTCGCCGGCCTCGTCGATCCGAGCGGCGACATCGGCAGTTTCGAGTGGGTCGACGAGGGCGCGCGACTCGTCGACGCGATTGGACTGAGCCGCGCGTTGTTCGCCGCGCGACTTCTGAACCGGATCGAGCATCGGCCTGCTGCCGCGTGCTCGGACCTCGTCCACGGCGCGATCGCGCAGAGCGACCTCCTCTCGTTCCGCGCGGCGCTCGTCGGGCGCAGAGCAGGCGTCGTCGTCGTGGCGGGCGCGGGGCCGCTCGCCGCGGCATACCGGCACCTCCTCGCGCGGGAGCCGTGGGTCGGCGACCTCTACGTCGCCGACGAACCACTCGGCGCGCTCGGAGCGTGGTGGCTGTACTCGAAAAGGAGGGAGAGGGATGGACTCGCGCATTCGGTGTGAGGAAAGCGTTCGATGCGGAGGGTGATCCACGAGCTCGAGCGCCCCGACGCGGCGCTCGTCGAGGGCTTCACGGGTCTGCTCGACCGCTACAGCCCGACCTGCATCGTCAGCGACGTGATGGAGCGCGCGCGCACGGTGCGCAGCGACATTCGGCCGGTGGTCGCTGGCCGCTTCGCGGGCCCGGCGCTGACGGTGCGGCTGTACCCCGGCGATCTCGTGGATTGCCTGGACGCGCTCAGGGTCGCCGCCCCCGGCGACGTGATCGTCGTCGACGCCGCTGGCGAGACGGAGACGTCCATCTGGGGCGGGCTGATGGCGGGTCTGTGCCAGCAGAAGGGCGTTTCCGGGGCGATCGTCGACGGCGCGATCCGGGACGTCGACGAGATCCGCGACCTCGGTTTCCCGATTCTGTCGCGCGCCGTCGTCCCGCGCTCGACCCACTCGCCGTACTCAAAGCGGCTCGAGCCGATCGAGGTGAACGTCGCGATCACGTGCGGGGGCGCGCTCGTCGACCCCGGAGACATCGTCCTCGCCGACGAGGTGGGGGTCGTCGCGGTGCCGAAGGACGACGCGGCCGACGTGCTCGCCCGCGCCGAGGCGCAGGCCGAGCAGGAGGAGGCGACTCGACGGCTGATTGCCGAGGGCAAGGACGTGGACGAGCTGCTCGCGGAGTTCGGGAGGCTCTAGTGCCCGCGCCCGAGATCGCCGTGGAGCGGGTGACGAAGTCGTTCCCCGGGACGGAGGCTCTCGCCGACCTGACGTTCGACGTCCGTGGCGGCGAGGTGCACGCGGTCGTCGGCGAGAACGGCGCCGGCAAGACGACGTTGCTCATGCTCCTCTCGGGCGTCTACGCGCCCGACGGAGGGCGCATCCTCGTTCGCGGCGAGGAGGTCTCGTTCACGCGGCCGAGCGACGCGATCGCGGCCGGGATCGGCACGGTGTTCCAGGAGCTCAGCCTCGTCGACGGCCTGACCGTCGCGGAAAACGTCTTCGCCAACCGAGCGCCCACGCGCGGCCCAGGGCTGATCGACCGCCGCCGGATGGAGCGCGAGACCCGCGAGCTGCTCCATCTGCTCGGCTCCGAGCTGCGTCCCGACCGGCGTGTGGCATCGCTCGGGGTCGCCGACCGCCAGGTCGTCGAGATCGCGAAGGCGCTCTCCCTCGACGCGCGGGCGCTGCTGCTCGACGAGCCGACGTCGGCGCTCTCCCCGGTCGAGACCGAGGCCCTGTTCGCGCTGCTGCGCCGCCTGAGAGACCAGGGAATCGCGCTCGTGTTCGTCTCGCACCGGCTTGCGGAGGTGTTCGAGATCGCCGACCGGATCAGCGTGCTCCGCGACGGGCGGCACGTCGCCACGTTCCCGCGCGACGCCACGGACCGCGACGAGGTCGTCCGCGCGATGGTCGGGCGCGTGCTCTCCGACCTCTATCCGGATCGCGCGGCCGCGCCGGGGCCGCCCCTCCTCGAGCTGCGCGGCGTCACGAGCGGAGAGGTCGGTCCCGTCGACCTCGAGCTCCGGAAGGGAGAGATTCTCGCACTCGCGGGCTTGCGCGGGTCCGGCAGGTCGAGGCTCGGCCGGGTCGTCTTCGGCGCCGAGCGGCTCGAGCACGGCGAGCTCCGGCTCGAAGGTCGCGCGCTTCGGAACGGAAGCCCCTGGCGCGCCGTCCGCGAAGGGATCGCATTCGTGGCGTCCGACCGGAAGGGCGAGGGGCTGTTCGGCCGGATGAGCCTCCTGCGCAATCTCGTCGTCGCTGCGCTGCGCGGCGTCTCACGCCGTGGTCTCATGAGCGGTTCGGCCGAGCGAAAGCTCGCCGCGCGGCTTCGGCGCGAGCTCGATATCCGCTCCCGGGACGTCGACCAGCCCATCGACTCGCTCTCGGGCGGCAACCAGCAGAAGGCCGTCCTCGCGCGCTGGCTGGCGACACGGCCGCGGGTGCTCGTCGTCGACGAGCCGACGCAGGGCGTCGACGTCGGCGCGAAGGCCGAGATCCACTCCCTCCTTCGCTCGCTCGCCGCCGACGGGATGGGGATTCTCATGATCTCGTCCGACCTCCCCGAGGTTCTCGGGTTGTCCGACCGGATCGCGGTGATGGCGGGCGGCCGCGTTCGCGCCGTGCTCGAGGCCGCCGAAGCAAGCGAAAAAGGCGTCATCGACGCCGCGGCGGCGGCGTGATAAACCGCGTCCTCACGAGGCCGGGCTTGGCTGGGCGCCGGCCCGACTGGCACGCGCTCGCACGGCGGCTCGGCGAGTTCCGCGAGCTGGCGCTGATCGTGATCCTCGTCGTGTCGATGGCGCTGATGAGCCAGCTGAGCCCGAACTTCCTCACGGAGGGGAATCTGCGCTCGGTGCTGATCGGGATGGTTCCCGGCGCGATCATCGCGATCGGCATGGCGGTCCTGCTCGCGTCGGGGGGCTTCGACCTCTCCGTAGCGGCAGTGATGGCGCTCTGCGGCACGATCGCCGCCTGGCTGCTCGTCCACGGTGCCGGCGTTCTCCCCTCGATCCTGCTCACACTCCTGCTGGGCCTGGGGATCGGCGCGATCAACGGCGCACTCGTCACGTTCCTGCGCGTCAACCCGCTGATCGCGACGCTCGGGACGCTCTCGGTCGCCCGCGGGCTCGCGTTGGTAATAACCGAGGGCTACAACATCAGCAGCCTCCCCAGCTCGTTCACGCGGCTCGGGGAAGGCGACCATCTCGGCCTGCCCTGGATGGTCTGGATCATGTTCGCGCTCGTCCTGGTGGGCGACGTGGCCTTACGCCGGACGCGCGTGCTGCGCCAGGTCTACTACCTGGGCGGCAACGAGCGCGCTGCGCGGCTCTCGGGCATCCGCGTCGACGCGCTGCGGGTCTTCACCTACATGCTCTCGGGCACGCTCGCCGCGCTCGCGGGCGTCCTCCTCGCGGCTCGGCTCAGCACCGCCGTTCCGACCGCGGGGCAGGGGCTCGAGCTGACGGTGATCGCGGCGGCGGTCATCGGCGGCGCCAGTCTGGCCGGAGGCGAGGGCACCGTGCTTGGTGCGGTGCTGGGCGTGGCCTTCCTGGCGCTGATCTCGAACGCGCTGACCTTGCTCGACGTCTCGATCTTCTGGCAGGAGGTCACAACGGGCGTTGTCCTGGTCTTCGCGGTCAGTCTCGACATGCTGCTGCGGCGGGCGCGCACGTAGCAGGAGAAAGGAGTTGATCGACGTGGTCGATGGCGAGTTCGCCAGAGCCGACTTCCTGAAGCTGGTCGGCGGCGGAGGCGTCTTCGGAGCCGCCGGGCTGCTGGCGGCGTGCGGCGGCGGGGACGACAACGAATCGGCGGCGCCTGCCACGACGGGGGAGGTCGTCAACCCGAACGACAAGTACGTCTACCTCAGCATCGTCACGCAGGTCCCGTTCTGGGTCGACCACAAGCAGGCGATGAAGGATTTCGAGGCGGCGAGCGGCGCCAAGACGAGCTTCATCGGCCCGCCCGACTTCGACGTGCAGGCCCAGGCGAGTCAGCTCGACGACCTGATCAACCGCAAGCCCGCTGGGATCATCCTCTTCATCGGCGACGCCGACGCCATGACACCGGGGATCAACCGCGCCACCGACGCCGGGATCCCAGTCATCCTGGTGATCAGCGACGCGCCCAAGAGCAAGCGGTTCTCCGCGATCGGCATCAACGGTGTCGACGCTGGACGCGTGGGCGCCGACTTGCTGGCGGACGCGATCGGCGCGAAGGGGAAGGTGATCCTCGGCACGTTCCCGTCGCCGAACGTGCTCGACCGCGTGAAGGGCTACCGGGCGCAGTTCAAGGAGAAGTACCCCGACATCGAGGTCGTCACGGTCGTGAACGACAAGGCCGATCCCTCGTACGCGCCGCAAGCGTACGGCGCCGCGCTCTCGGCCCATCCCGACGTCGTCGGGATCGGCGGCACCGACGGCGACAGCGGGCTGGGGGCGGCGCGAGCCGTGAAGGAAGCGGGCAAGGCGGGGAAGGTCAAGATCGTGGCGATGGATCGCAACGACGACATGCTCGCCGAGGTCGAGAAGGGGAACATCGTCGGCTCCGTCGTCCAGAAGAGCTACGACGAGCTCTGGCTGGCGTGCTGGATGCTCTACTGGCTCAACCACAGCCAGCTGCGTCCCGTGCCCGACTGGCGCGACGCCGGCATCAATCCGCTTCCCGAGACGATCACGACGGGCGTGTGGAAGCTCACGCGCGAGAACGTCGGCCAGTTCAAGCACACGAAGAAGGCCGCATGA